>JAQVPT010000001.1 GCA_028701945.1 Bacteroidales bacterium | reverse complement strand
TTGCCGAAATAGAGAAAGTTCTATTAGCAATTGATGTTAGTACCATGCTGGGACATCGGAACAGAGCAATAATTGAAGTATTATATGGCTGTGGACTACGAGTATCGGAGCTTATTAATTTAAAGATTTCTAATATTTATTTTAACGAAGACTATATAAGAGTGATAGGTAAAGGAGATAAGCAAAGACTTGTGCCATTAGGTAGTGCGGCAAAGAAAGAAATAGGTTTTTACATGCAATCTTTTAGAAATCAAATGACCCCTCAAAAAGGACACGCAGATTTTCTATTTTTAAATCGCCGAGGCAAACAATTAACCAGAGTAATGATTTTTACAATTGTGAAAGAAGCTTGTAAATCTGCTGAAATTGAAAAAAATGTTTCTCCTCACACATTTCGACATTCGTTTGCCACACACTTAATAGAGGGAGGAGCAAATCTTAGAATAGTACAAGAAATGTTGGGACACGAGTCAATAACGACAACCGAAATATATACTCATATTGACAGAGAATATCTTAGAGAAACCATTATTCAATTTCATCCACGATCGTAAGCTATAGGATTGTCAAACAACAAATCAGTTATTTAACAAACCCTATGTAATCGACTTCATTCCAACAAGATTAACGTACCAGTTGAATATTGCCCCGATGCTCGTGTCCTATTTGTTCAGAATCAATATATCCAGCATACCAATAATAGATACCATTTGGCAAGTATTTGTCGCCTGCATTATGCGAGCCTTTCGTGCCATCCCATGAACCTTCACCACAACTGCTGCAGTCAGCATCAGGAACGTATTTTTCGGTTGAATAAACCAATTCTCCCCAACGGTCATATATCTTCATAAAGAAAGTATTTTTATTTATTCCACTTCCACACAACCTAAAACAGTCATTTATACCGTCGCCATTAGGCGTAAAAGCAGTTGGAGCATAAATAGTGTGTTCGGTTCGCACAAAGACACTTCTTTTGGCGGTATCGGTACACCCATACTCATTTTGACTAACAAGTATTACTTCATATTCGCCAATTGCATCATAAGTATGTATAGGGCTTCTAAAATTAATAGTTGAGTCACCATCTCCATAATACCAGAAATTAAATAATGCCTTTTCAGAGTAATTAATAAATTTGATTTGTGGATTAAATATACTCGCGACTTCGGGTTCAGGCGAAAAGTTTGCATAAGGTTGCGGATATATAAAAATGACGCTATCCTTTATAATACTATTGCTGCAACCAAACTCATCGCTTATTGTAAGTTCGACTTCAAAAAATCCTGATTCGGAATAAACATGAGATGGGTTTTTCACAAATGCAAACACATCATCTCCAAAATTCCAGACGTATTCGCAATTTTCGACAGTATCAAGAGAGTTAAATTGAATTCTGTGCCCTTGGCAGCCTTCATTTGCACCAATTGTAAAATTCACAAAAGGAGTTTCATAAACATTAATCGTTATTGAATCAGAAACAGAAGGTGTTTCGCACATATCTTCCACTGTAAAAACAAGATTAATAGTTTCTTCGGGATAATAAGTAAAATGCGAGCCAACGATTTCTCCTTCGTTTGTTGTAATTTGATAAGGACCACCATTTCCGCCACTAATATCAAGTTCAATATCAGTACCATAACCAAGACAAACATTATTTACACTATTTATAATATTATCGATACTTAAAGGCGGACGCACTTTAACTTGAACGCTTGAACCTGCAGCCGTACAACCATTATTGTCGGTAACAGTTAAGCTGTATGTTGTTGTTGATTCTGGACTTGCATAAAATATGTGTTGAAATTCTTCAGAGCCGTCTGTTCCATGCCAATAAAAATTATATGGAGCCATTCCACCTGAGACTTGAGCAATTACCTCTGCTTCTCCTCCGATACAAATTGTAGGATTAGATAAAGGTAAAACTCTTAATATTTGAGGAGAACTAATATTAGCAGTTCCATAAATTCTGCAATTATGGTCATCGGAAACTGTGAGACCATAAGTTCCAGATGGTGCTATAAGATTATTTGTATTATTTGCATTTGCCCAAACATAATTATACGGAGGAGTACCCCCTGTAACCATTGCTTGCGAAGTGCCATTAGTACTATAAGAACATAAAGCATCTTGGGTTTCAAGTGTCATTTGCAATGGTAATGGTTCTGATATAATAAACATTGTATCGATATTACAACCTATTTGGTCGGTAATTGTAAGTGTATATAAGCCATCACAAAGATTATTAGCATATGGACCGCCTGATGCCCATGAATAACTAAATGGCTGTAAACCACCTGTAACAGTAACCCTTGCTTTTCCGTCACAAGATTGATAACAAGTGTTGTCCTCAGTAGTGAGATCAATAAAGATTTCAGGACTTACAATTACTTTGCTGGTTGCAAAATTACTGATACAGCCATTGGCATCTTCAACATACACAGTATAAGTAACATCTTCGTGCGGAGTTATTTGAAAAGTTTGTGCACCAGAATTAAATCCACTTCCATCTCCATTATCCCAATAAATTTCATAAGGCAAGATACCACCCGAAGGTTGCGAAGCAATGTTTACATGCTGGTGTTCACAAATTGAAAAATTACCTGAAGTTACGACTCGCAAAGAATTTGGCTGAGTAATATTGAATTGTTCAAAAACTGAACATCCGTGCGAATCTAAAACTGTTACTTGATAGATTCCTGCACATATACCGTTGTGACTCATCAAATTATAGCCATCACTCCATAGAGCCTGATAAGGAGGAGTTCCACCTGTTGCAATTATCTCAGCATTACCAGTATAATCGCCATGACATAATACGTTAGAAAAAATCGTATCGTACTCAAGGACAGGAGGTTGATTTATAGTATAAGTTGTTCCAAATGTACAGCCTCTCACGTCTGTAACGGTTACTCCATAGTCTCCAGCACAAAGGTTACTAACGTGGTTTGAAGATGAACCCCAAGAATACGAATATGGAGCAACACCACCTTGAATACTTAAAGTTGCACTTCCATTACATGATTCAAAACACGGATCATCAACTTTACTTATTGTACCTGTCAAAAGTGGAGGAACAAATATATTTATATCATAATCAACGGTTAAAATACTTTCAGTAACAACGAGCGAAATATTAAATGTCCCACTATCAGGAAAATCAAGAATGTATGGCCCCCGCCCACTACCACTAATAACAGTTGCTGGACCAAAATCCCATTCAAAATTTGATAACCCATCTATTGCATCACCTGTGAATGTTATCGTAGTATAATCGCCAAAACAATTCACACTTGATGCAACAAAATCCGCTGTCGGTATATGAAGAAAATTCACATTAATATCATCAGAGGCAACACAATTTGGAGCAAGACTTGTCTCTGTCCACGTAAAATTATAAACACCAAAAATATCAACTACCACGGTTGTGTTAGAAGTATTTGTAGGATTAACATTTGCATTTCCTGGACCACCTGTAATTGTCCACTCTCCTGTATTACCTGGAGCCATTCCTGCGGTTAAATTTGTTGTGAGTGCAGCAACGTCAAAATCTGGTCCCAAATCAACCACTGGCAGCTCAATAACCGTAACAGTTGTACTAATAGTGATTGTATCACAAGGAAAGATAATATCTGCAAAATAAGTTGTAGTAACATCAGGAGTAACAATTAACTGATCTACGTCAAGCTCCCCTGTGTGCCATTCTATACTAACATCATCAGGAAACGGAGTATTTAAACTTATAGTAAGCGTAGCATCATCACCAACACATATTGGACCGTCGTTTTCCATTTCAGAATCAAGATCAAACACATCAACTATGGTGATAACATGGTCAGTAGCACTTAACGAACAAGGACATCCATTTTCAAATGTAAGAATAATTGTTTCATCTCCTTGAAGGACTCCAGTATCAAATGCATCAAAATATACAGTAATACTCGTTTCTCCAGCTGGTATCACAAGACTAGTAGGTATATCAGAATAATCGACTCCAGGAGTTGCTGTTCCACCAATCGTAAGTTCAATTGGCACTGGCACATTTAGTGGGGAACCAGGAGCTCTAGAGAAAACGATAAAATTACTACAACCTCTCATAACAGATAACGAATTAGACCAAGAGTTAAATGAGGCTACAGTGTAATCTTCGCCAGATGCAAAGGAGTTTGCTTTCAGAAACACAGCTGAGTCGTAAGAACCATCACCAACATCGGCAATAGCAAGTTTAATATGATATGTAGAACAAGCAGTTACAGGCTTAGTGGCCGTTAAGGTTACAGTTAAGCCATCATATTGAACATTAGGATTATTCTCATTGTTTCTATAGTATGAAGTGTTTGTTACAGCATTAACATTATTAATACTTACAGGCGTTGTAGTACCAGGAATTAAAGCAACGTTAACATTATTATAATTTTCAGGACCTCCAGAAATAAAGAAAGCAAAAACATCATTATAAGTAGAGCTATTTGGTGGAGCAAATTCAGGATATTCCTCACTACCAAACACATACTGAAATTCAAGTAAATCAGATGCAGGCACAAAATCAAATTGTAATACAGCTGCGTCTTGAGTAGTTCCAGAAATAGTAGAATTCAAATTAGCATCACCGCTAGTACTCATAATTCCACTAGTGCTTCCTGATAGATTAGGCCCAGAAGCCTCATTAGCATTACCAGTAGATAAAATAACACCGTCTGCAAAATCGAGGCCTGGTATTCCATTAGAAAAGTACCCTATCGAAGCTGTGGAACCAGTATAAGTAATATTCGATGCTGTTAAGCAGCCTGTAATAAGAATATCGGTTACAAGTTGCTGAGGTGTATATGCACTTATATTTACACTTAGGGCTTTTGGAAAACTTGGACCTGACTCCCCCGATATGCAAATATTTACATTACCAGTATCTGCTTCTCCGAGTTTCCAGAATCTCACCAATAATTCTCTATTTTGATATTGTTCTTCGGGATATAAATACAATTCAGCTTCAATATTACGGAAAACATCACATTTTATTTCGTGATATTCGCCATTCTCAACAACATAAAATGCAAGACCAAAGAATGTTTCCTCATCAAATTGCAATTTAACCGTTGCTTTACCATCGTCAGGAACTAAAAAACTAAACCATGAACTAACTCCTGGATGCATACGATAACACTCGGGTAATTCAATATCACTACCTATGGTTTGATCGTATGTGTAAGATTTATAAAGACAATGATTTGTAATTCCAAGCTCTGTAGGATTATCAAAATCACTGCTTAATTGGTCTTGAGCAAGCAAGGAAAAGCTCAAAAACATGCCTATCATGCAAATTATAAAGTGTTTAGTCATTTTTTTAGGTTTTACAGTCTTATTTCATGACGCATTTAATTTAATAAAGTTGTCTCTAATATATTTTCTTTAACCAAATAGTTTTTCTCGGACCCAAGTTTATTTGGTCGTTAATTTCCATGAAACTTCCGAACAACAATTCGTAGTCTTCTTTATATTCCGGTACTAAGGTATAGCTTTTCTGTGATAGATTATGTAAAATAACTGTTTCGGAATTATTTATTGTTTTTTTATACGCTAAAATAGTGTCGCCAAGATTGATAAATTCTGTCTCTCCTACCTGTATTTCTGGATTTGCATTTCTAATAGAAATCATCTTCTTAAGATTATTAAAGATAATGCTTTGGAAGGACTTTTTATCTTTTAATTGTACTTCCAATTCTGACCAATCTATTTTTCCCCGCACCAAATTTCGCGTGTCATTATGTCCTGTTAATTTTATCTGTTTAGTATAATATTTTTTATCGTTAGGTTTACCAAATTCATCACCGTAATAGATAATTGGCGTGCCTCCTAAAGTCAGCATTATCGAGAAAGCCTGTATAATTTTGTCTGTATCGAACTTAAATAATTCGCTTAATCTAGCCGAGATGCCTTCTCCCATTCTAAAATCCCATTCGGGCTTATGACAATAATTTTCATGAATATACTTACGATCTTCTTCGCTAACATAAACTAACTCCAAACTCAACTCATCATGGCAACGCAAAAAAGTAAACCACTGAGTATTTTCGGGTATTTCGGGAGTAACCAAAGGACTTAAAACATTTATAATAGGTTCTGGACTTTCGAGAGCCATAGATTTATATATTTGAGGCATCAACGGAAAATGATATCCAGCATGACACTCATCGCCTTGTCCTAAGTATTTTACAACTTCTTTAGGCGGTTGACAGGCTTCGGCAAGTAAAATTACCTCTGGGTTTAAAAATTCTACAACTTTTCTAAAGAATTTAATGATTACATGTGTATTATCAAGATTTTCACAATCTGTGCCTTCTTCTTTCCACAAATATGGAATAGCATCTGCTCTAAAACCATCGACACCTTTATCTATCCAATACATAAAATTTCTACACATATCCAACAACACATCAGGATTTTCATAATTAAGATCGGGTTGAAATTCAAAAAATCTATGAAAATAATATTTATGCTCGCTAAATTTTTCCCAATTACTATCGCACATTCCTTTAAAAAGCAATCGGCAATCAGAGTATCCCTTATCATTATCGCTCCAGATATAATAATTTGAATATTTATTTCTATCGGGCAGTGATGATCTTTTAAACCAATCGTGTTGATCTGATGTATGATTTATTGCAATGTCAAAAATCACCTTAATCCCAAGTTCGTGGGCTTTTTTAAGAAAATCGTCAAAAGCTTCACCACCTCTTGAACCAAGTAGGTCAGTGCGAACTTTTTTATAATCTGAGATATCAAATCCTGCGTCTTTCATTGGAGACTCCAAAATTGGAAGCAGCCACAAACAATTTATCCCCAAATCTTGAAAATAGTGTAATTTTTGGCTTAATCCATCAAAATCATTGTTAAATAAATCTACATAAAGCGAATATACTACCACTTTTTTGTACCACAGGCTATCAGATATCGAATTTACATCTTCTGCTGTTTGCTTTTGTTCTAGAATCTCATTAAAAAACGAGTCTAGGGTTTTCGTAGAAATCTCTGGATAAAGTGTTTTCCAAAGTTTATATAAATCAGCTTTTAAGTTATGCATAAATTGTCAATTAGGTTCATACAAAATTAGCTCTATTTTTAGGAATTAAAGATACAAAATTTTATATTTGTAAAAAAATGGAAAAGAAATGAAAAAAATAGCCTTAATTTTATCGGGTTGTGGAGTTTATGACGGTAGCGAAATACATGAAACAACTATGGCAATGCTTGCTTTGTCGAAAAACGAAGTTGAATATGAATGTTTTGCACCCAACAAAGAACAGTATCACGTAATTAATCATCTAAACGGCGATGTAACTAACGAAAAACGGAATATTTTGGTCGAGTCGGCTCGTATTGCACGAGGAAAAATTAAAGATATTAAGGAATTACAAGTTTCTGGTTTTTCGGGTTTACTGCTACCGGGCGGTTTTGGAGCAGCAAAAAATTTATCAAATTATGCTTTTAAAGCTGAAGATTTTACAGTAGATGAAGATATTGCAAATATTATTAAAGCATTTCACACAGCAAGAAAACCAATTGCTGCACTTTGTATTGCACCTGTTTTAATTGCCAAAGTTCTTGGTGCAAGAGTAACAATAGGAAATGATATGACAACTGTCGATATTATAAAATCCGTAGGTGCAACTCATGTAAACAAAGAATATCACGAAATCGCTGTTGATGAGAAAAACCTGATTATTACAAATCCTTGCTATATGCTTGCCGATAACATTTATCAAGTTAGCTTAGGTGCGGAAGCAGCAGTGGGTGCGATGTTGGGATTGATGAAGAAATAGGGGGCGGATATTCTTTGCGATAATGCAAAAGTCTCGCAATAATTTTGTAAGTTATTTCCTTTTACATAAAATATCTTTCATGACAAATAAGCCTGTAAAGCACCCAGAACAAAATGACACTGCACTAAAAATTAAGGGTGTTTCTTTATCTGCTATTTTAGATACTGTTAGACTCAGAAAAGACAATGCTTTTACTTCACGCACAAGAGTATTGTATAATCGAAAAGCAAAGTATTATTCTACAAAAATCAGTAGTCAAAAAACATTAAAAAAAACACTTAATATTAGTGAGATTGAAAAACAGTTTACTTATAAAACTAAAGACATAAATGAAAGATTCTAACTCGACTTATTTTTTTTCTCATATTTGGCAAACGGTATGAATGTGAGTAAGATTTGCTTTCTTAAATATTCAAACATTATTAACCATAAAACAAAATTTAACTCTTACTTTTGCAAAAAAAAATAATATGCGAGCATCAATAATAGCAATTGGGGACGAAATATTGATAGGTCAAATAGTTGATACAAATTCAGTGTGGCTTTCAAAAGAGTTAAATAAAGTGGGAATCATCGTTAATGAAATTAGATTGATAGGTGATGATAAAGAACAGATTATTTCTGCAATAAACGATTTATTTATAATTTCTGATTTTATTTTTATTACAGGCGGTTTAGGACCGACTAATGATGATATAACCAAAAATGTTTTGTGTGAACTTTTTGATTGTGGCTTAGTATTGAGTACTGACGCTTTACAGAACTTAGAAAGACTTTTGGGTATGCGAGGTATAGAAATTAACGAACAAAATTATTCGCAAGCAATGGTGCCAGAAAAATCACAAGTATTTGTAAATAAAGTTGGAACTGCCTGTGGTATGATGTTAAGACGTGGAGAAAAACTTTTGTTTTCGATGCCAGGAGTTCCTTTTGAGGTGAAATATCTTACAGAGTTTGAATTTATGCCTTATATTAAACAAACATACAAATTAGGAAATATCCTTCATAAAACAATACTTACATCAGGTTTGCCCGAAGCAGTATTAGCCGAAAAAATTGCAGATTGGGAAAATTCGTTGCCTAAGGAAATCAAATTAGCATTTTTACCTACACCCGGATTTGTGAGATTGAGAATGAGTATATACGACTCTAATGATGATTTGTTGGCACTTGTAAATAAGAAAATTGAAGAATTGAAAAGCATAATTCCTAAATACTTTAAATCATCTGATGATTTGCATCTTGAAGAACTTGTTGGTGACTTATTGACTAAGCTTGGCAAAACTCTTTCGACTGCCGAAAGTTGTACTGGTGGTAAAATAGCATCAATGATAGTGGCAAATGCTGGTAGCTCTGCTTATTATAAAGGAAGTGTTGTTGCTTATGATTATGAGGCTAAGATGAATGTACTTAAAGTAGAAAAGCAAATAATTGAAAAGTATGGGGCAGTTAGTTCGCAAGTTGTAGAAGAAATGGCTCAGGGCGTAAGAAAACTTATGAAAACAGATTATGCTATTTCTGTAAGCGGAATTGCCGGACCCGCTGGAGGAACTCCCGATAAACCTGTTGGCACTGTCTGGATTGGGATAGCAACACCTGAAAAGACTTTTAGTAAGAATTTCTTGTTTTTCTATAATAGGAAAATTAATATCATCCGAACTACAAATACTGCTTTGTTAATGTTGATTGATGAGTTGCTTTTGAAAATGCCTGTTACATTCAAATAAATGTCTGTGTGAGTATAGTATTTTCTCGTCATCTATTCTTCGAGTTACTCGAAGAATAATTAGAGAGAGTACTTTACAGCAAAGAAATAATTGTGGCTATTGCAAGACAAATTGAAGCAATCCCATTAGTAGTTCCAAAAGCTATATTGACTTTTGAAATGTCATTAGGCTTTACAATTATATGTTGATAAATTAAAAGTGCTGTAAAAACGCCTATACCTATCCATTGAAGGAGATTTGCTGACATTAGAAAAGCCCATAAAAGCATAAATATGATAGCTATAAAATGTAATCCAGTAGAAACCCATAATGAGTTTTTTCGTCCAATTTTTGCGGGGATAGAAAATAATTGATGCTCTTTATCAAATTCTTCGTCCTGAAGCGAGTATATAATGTCGAATCCAGCAGTCCAAAGTAAAACTGAAGCAGATAACATCATAACTGCTGGGCTGAGCATTCCAGTAACTGCGATATATGCTCCAGCTGGAGCGATTGCAAGTCCGAGACCTAGAAATATATGAGATAAAAATGTAAAGCGTTTCGTGTATGAGTATCCAAGCACAATGAATAAGGCTAGGGGCGACAATAATAAAGTGTAAGTGTTTATAAATGAAGATGATATGATAAATAGAATAGAGTTTATTATTGTAAATATTAGTGCGTTTTTTGCAGATATTATTCTATCTGGTATTTCTCGCTTTTGAGTTCGTGGATTTTTTGCATCGATAAACCTATCGGTGTATCTGTTAAAAGCCATTGCACTATTGCGGGCAAATATCATCGAAAATATCACAAGTATTAGAGTTCTCCATTCAAAGATTTGCCCTGGTTCTTTTATTGCCATAAAATAAGCTGTTAGAGCAAAAGGCATTGCAAAAACTGTATGGCTAAATTTTATTAACGATAAATATGATTTGATTTTACTTCTCATAAATATTATTGCAAAATTGGTTAAAATCGAGCTAACAAAAAAGATAAAATTTCAATTAATAATAATTAAATGTTTTTTTACAAAAAAACTTACTATAAAACAATAATTTCGTATTGGTTTTGTTAGAATAATAGTGTAACTTTATACCACAAATTTTGTATTTTTGTGTCTAAGTGTAAATAAATTTTAGCAAATATAAATTGAGAAAAGAAATCAAAATATTACTGTTACTTATTGTATGGATGACGACGGTTATTTATGCTTCTTCTCAATCCGTAGGTCTTGTTTTGAGTGGTGGTGGTTCAAAAGGACTTGCTCATATTGGTGTAATACGCGCCCTTGAAGAAAATAATATTCCTATTGATTATGTAGCTGGTACATCTATTGGAGCAATTGTTGGCGGATTGTATTCTGTAGGATTTAGTCCAGACGAAATGGAGGCAATTTTTCGCGATAAGAAATTCATGAATTATTATAAAGGTCGAATTCCAGATGAACAGTTTTATTATTTTAAAAAGACTGAAAAAGATGCTTCTGCTTTTAGTTTGGGATTTACTAAAGCTGATGACGGAGTAAGTATTGTTTTACCGACAAATATTGTTGCAACTCAGCCAATGGACTTTGGTATTATGGAGTATTTTTCTCAATATACCGCTGCTTCAAATAATAATTTTGATAATCTTTTTGTCCCATTCCGTTGTGTTGGTGCAGATGTGTATAAAAGTTGTGAAGTCGTTTTTAAAAGTGGAGATTTAGGTCAATCAATAAGGGCGTCGATGACATTTCCGTTCTATTTTAAACCTGTAATGATTGATAGTGTCCTTTTTTTTGATGGAGGGATATTTAATAATTTTCCAATCGATGTAATGCGAGATGAATTTAACCCTGACATAATGATTGGTGTTAGCGTTACGAACTACTCTGCCAAACCAAATCCTGATAATTTGTTATTGCAAATTCAGCACCTTATTATTGGTGCTAAAAAGGAATATGACGTGCCAAATGCTGAAGGGATTACTTTAAATATCGATTTTAAAGATATTGGGTTGTTGGAATTTAATAGATTAGACGAGTTCGCTAAACGAGGATACGATGAGTGTATGCTGATGATGGATAGTATTAAAACTAGAATACATAGACGAGTTTTATTGCCAGAGTTGAGAGCAAGGCGTGAAATATTTAAGATGAGGGTTCCATTGTTAAAATTTGATAAGTTTTCTGTTAATGGAATACCAGAAAAATCAGAAGACTATATTTTAAAATCACTTAAAGGTAAGACTGAAAAATTGACTTTACGACAATTTGAATCCGAATATTATAAATTAATATCTGATTATCAGATTGAATCTGCTACACCTGTCGCAAAATATATTGATTCAACAGGTTTTTTTGATGTTGTTTTGGATATAAAAAAGCAAAAACGAGCAAATGTTTTATTTGGTGCTGGATTATCAACGGGGTTCTCAAATACCGGATTTGTTGGATTTAATTATAAAATCTTAAATAGAATGTCTTTTTTATTTAATACAAATGCTTATTTTGGACGTTTATACAGTTCGTTGCATCTGTCGGGACGCTTCGATTTTCCTTTTAGAGTGCCTTTAGCTCTCGAAATTGCTGCAAATG
The DNA here is from genome assembly GCA_028701945.1 of Bacteroidales bacterium. Classification (GTDB taxonomy): domain Bacteria; phylum Bacteroidota; class Bacteroidia; order Bacteroidales; family ML635J-15; genus Bact-19. The sequence continues at coordinate 24,882 of JAQVPT010000001.1, read as the reverse complement.
TAAATCGGTTCGACTTCTTTAAAGGGAACTCAAGATTGTTTGCACTCGATTATCGACCCCCATATTTGATTAACTCAGATAATAATACTCGATTTGACATTATGACACCTTTAACTAGAATGTCAATCGTAAAACTTGGATATGCATCTGCTCAGCAGTCTTATGATTATTTTCAAGTAAATAATTTTTTACAAAATGATACAGCTGACTTAACATCTTTTTCGCTTAATACTGTTTACCTTAGTTTTATTAAAAATAATCATAATTTTATGGATTACGCGAATAAGGGAAGTCGCAGTTTAATAAGTGTAAGATATGTCTCAGGTAATGAGGAAAATACTCCAGGTTCGACAACCGCTGTATCTGAACGTTTTTTGAAAAAACATTCGTGGTTGCAAGTTAATGTGCTTTCTGATTCTTATTCCCAAGTTAGTAAACATTTTGTATTAGGTTTTTATGGAGAATTGATGATGACTACTAAACCTTTGTTTAGAAATTATACCTCTAGTGTGCTTTCGGCTCCAGTATTTTCGCCAACTCCTCACAGTAGAACATTGTTTTTACCTAATTACCATGCAAATTCTTTTGCGGCGGTTGGCTTAAAACCTGTAATTTTTTTATCTGAGAATCTTAATATGCGATTTGAGGTTTATGCATTTTTACCATTTGAAAAAATACTTAAAGATGTTCCTTACGATCAGGTTTATTTGCCTTATTATAGTGAGCGTTTTGCATATATTCATTTGATAGGTGCTGCAGGGCTTGTTTATAATACCCCATTGGGACCATTAGCGTTTACAGTCAATTATTATGAAACAGATTCCAGATCGATGTATTTTATGCTCCACTTTGGTTATGTCGTATTTAATAAAAAGGCTTTTGATTATTGAAAATAGGTGGTTAAGAGGCGAACTGATAAAATGTATTACTTTCAGTTTTTTATGAAATTCTGATTATCTTTGCTAAAACTTAATTTATGAAAAAGAAATTGTTCTATTTTATCGGTGTCTTGTCAGTCGTTTTTAGTTCTTGTGCGGTTGGACACAAACTTGATAATAAAGTGTCGGTTGTTATTGATGTTTCCCATTATGCGGACTCGTATCAGACAACATCAAATAAATATGTTGATAAATCATTGGGAGGCGAGTATCTTAATGCATTTATTACAGAACTTAAAAGTTCATTACACAGTTATAATATTGAAACTGTTACCAAAGAGCATAAAAATAGTTCTACTAATGCTATGTATTCGTTGCAGGTAAATAGGATTACTTTTTCCGAGAAGTTTGAAACCGAATCGGTATATACTGATGGTAAGACAACTATTCCTGAAAGGTTTGATGTTGTTGATTGTAATTTTAATGCTAATTTAAGATTATACAAAACTGATAAGACTGGACGTGAAAAATTGCTTAAATTCTATTCGTCAAGTTTCTCAAAATCCGAAGAGCTTTCTAATAATCGTACATTATTGCAAATGATTTTTGGTGAAAATAAGGATGGCTCAAAATATACTTACAAGGAGCTTGATGATGATGTTATGTTTGATTTAAGTCGCAAATCAGCTAGACGTGTCGCAGCAAAAACGTCAAAAATAATTTCTAAAAACTTGTAAAATGATATATACAATAGTTGTAAAAACTTTATTTGGACTAGAGGAGGTTTTAGTTAAAGAATTAGAAGTTTTAGGTATAAATGATGTTAAAATACTTAGGCGTGCAGTTGAGTTTCAAGGTGATTTGTCGATGGTGTATAAGTGTAATTTGCATCTAAGATGTGCTTTAAGTGTTTTAGTAAAAATAGGGCAGGAGAGAGTCGAGAATGAGGAGCAACTTTATAAATATATTTATTCTATAGCGTGGAACGATTATTTTGATTTGCGTCAAACGATTGCAGTTAGTGTAGTTACTGTATCAGAAACTATGAATCACAGCCTTTTTTTAGAGCAAAAGACAAAAGATGCTGTTGTAGATTATTTTCGTGATAAGTTTGGTGACAGACCTAATGTAGATATCAAGAATCCAGATGTCAAGATTAGCATTTATCTTACTGATGATACTTGTAATTTGTATCTCGATAGTTCAGGGCAAGCACTGTATTTTAGAGGATTTGATAAAGAAATTGGCGAAGCTTCAATTAATGAATGTCTCGCTGCCGGAATAATTCAATTGAGTGGCTGGGATCTTACTGGAGACTTTCTTGACCCTATGTGTGGAAGTGGTACATTTCTTACTGAAGCATATATGATGGCTCGTAATATGCCAGCAGGGATTAGTAGGAAACAATTTTCTTTTATGAATTGGAATAATTTTGATTCTGCTGAGTGGAAGAAAATTTTGACTCAAGCGAAAGCTTCGATTTGCGAGTCAAAAGCTAATATAATGGGTTGCGACATTGATCCAGAGGCTTTGCGCCTGTCTAAGATTAATTTATATAAACTTGACAAAGCACATGATGTAAAAATTGTTGCTAGCGATTTTTTTACGTCCAAATCTTTATCAGAAAAAGGTGTAATCTTTAGTAATCCTCCTTATGGAACTAGAATGAAACTTGATGATGCTAATGATTTTTACAAAAAAATAGGTGATAAATTAAAATTTGATTACGCTGGTTATACTGCGTGGATAATCTCATCTGATATGGTGGCTATAAAATTTGTTGGTATGAAGCCTGACAAAAAATGGATTTTATATAATGGTCAGCTGGAGTGCCGCCTGCATAAATATTCGATTTATAGTGGAAGTAGAAAAAAACAAGACTATAAATAATCAGTACACTTTTCAAGTTTAATGCCTCTAGACCCTTTAATTAGAAAAGCTTTTCCTATTTCTGGCTTTTTTACTAGGTGTAGTGCTAGATCTTCAACTTTTTTAAAGAACATAAACTCATATTTATTGTTGAAATTATAAAATTCATTTCCTACGAGGTAAACTTTTCGGAAGTTCATGTTTTCAATCTTTTCAAGAATGTTCTTGTGTTCTTTGGTGCTCTCGCTGCCTAGTTCTAACATGTCTCCAAGTATGAGACATTTATTTTTATCTACGATTCTGTCAAAATTATCAATTGCAGCTATCATGCTGGTGGGGTTCGCATTATAAAAGTCTAGTATAAGAGAATTTCTAACAGTTTTTACATGTTGCGATCTATTATTTCGAGGATAATAGCAGGCAATAGCGTTGTCGATAGCCGTGGATGGAACATTAAAATACGCACCAATCGTTATTGCAGCAAGAATGTTCTCGAAATTGTATTCTCCAATCAAATTAGATTTCGCTAAACCTTTTTCATTGTTGGTTTCCCACTCAACTGCGGCTTCGTATCCAAACTCTGAATAAATTCCTCTGCAATATGAATTTTTAGATTTACCATATCCTACAGATGAATAATTACCTAATAATTCCTTAAGTATTTCATTGTCAATATTACTAAAAATAACTCCATTATGTTGCTTTAAGTAATCGTATAGCTCTCCTTTGGTTTGTTTTACTGTTTCAATTGTTCCGAAACCTTCTAAGTGTGCTTTGCCAATATTTGTAATGAGACCATACTCAGGTTCTGCAATTTCGCACAATGTTTTTATTTCTCCTTGATGATTTGCCCCCATCTCAATAATACCTATATCTACGGTATGATTCATTGCCAATAAAGTTAGAGGAACCCCTATATGATTATTTTTATTTCCTCCAGTATAGGCAACTCTAATTTTTTGGGCTAATACTGATGCCAGCAGTTCTTTAGTTGTAGTTTTGCCATTACTTCCTGTGATTCCAATAATTGGAATTTTAAGCTGCCTCCGATGATAATTAGCAAGATCTTGTAGCGTTTTTAATGTGTCGGGTACGTAGAAAACATTTTCGGTATCTTTAAATCTTATGTCAGATGTGATAGCAGCTATGCTACCTTTTTCTAATGCGTCTTCGACAAATTTATCGCCGTCAAAATTTTCTCCTTTGAGAGCAAAAAATATTGAATTAGGTGTAATTATCCTAGAATCTGTATTTATCTTTTTACAAACCTTGAATATGGAATATATTTGCTCGATTGTATTCATAAAAAGTAAAACCCCAAATTGGGGTTTTAAATTTATTAATATGAGTTATTATTTTGGTAATGTTGGTGAACCTACTCTATCCATTGCACATCTAAATCCGAGATCGGCTCTGGCAAGTTTTTCGTCTAAGAAACGACGTGTTCCTGGTACCATCCAATATGCTCTGTCTTTCCACGAGCCGCCTTTAAATACCCTAGATCTATCAGATACTAATGAAGACATCTGGTTACCTCCAGCGCCATCACCTTTATTTATTTTAGGATTACTAGCATTATATTGACCAAATCCCCATTCACCGTAGTCGCCCCAGTTACCATCTTTGTACATATCTGGAGTTTTGCGTGTAAAGAATTGGTCTGGATAAATAATGCTACCATCTGCTAGTTGTAATTTTCCACCTTCGAGTATCATCGATCCGTCAGGCATCATTATATTACCATCAGTAGATTTTTCGTGTCCAGTAGGGAGAATATATGTCATGTTTTGCAAATCAACTTTTACACCATTAGGTAGTAAAATTTCGTTTCCTCCCGACATTAGCGTTGCACCTGGATAAATATCTCCAACATTTTCGGCAGTTAGCCCCTCAGCAATAGGATCATTTACTTTAATAGCATCCGACTCAACTTGATATCGATCTCCTTTAACCCAATATTCTTCGGCATTCCCATTTGGAATTAAAGATTCAAGGTCTCCGTCAAGATAGTTTCTATTGTCTGAAGTTGTATAGTTTTCACGGCTATAACATGCCTCGTCTCGTACAGGCTTACGAAGTATCTTACCTGAGTAATCGAAATAATTTTCTGCTTCAGGAGTAAGTTCAATATCACCTGATCTAGGATCTGTTATTACTTGATAGTCGGTGTAAATATTACCTCTGAAAGGCCTAAATTCGTTCATGTCTTCAAAAGTAAGGTCTCTATAAACATCCATTACCCATTCATTAACATTACCAGCCATACAGTATAAGCCGTATTCATTTGGCCAATATGATTTTACTGGTCCCGAAATATCTGCTTTGTCGTTAAGTGCTCCAGCAACACCCATATTGTCTCCACGTCCACGCATAGAGTTTGCCATCATCATGCCTCTTTCCTCTCCACGACTATCATTTCTAATATAGTGTCCGTTCCAAGGGTATAATCTTCTTTCATAAATTCTTTCTTTGTAGTGATTGCCAATGTGTGCAAGGGCTGCAAATTCCCATTCGGCTTCTGTAGGTAGTCTGTAGCGCGGTAAAAATATACCATCTTCGCTTCTTACCCACCGTCTGTCTTCTCCAGTGTTTACGTTTCCACCTTTACGACCTGCTTTAAGAGTTGCAGGATCGACATAGAGGTTGTGTACTTTACCGTCGGGTCCTTTTCCAGTTTCATCAATCGAAAGGTCTAGGTTTTCGGCATAAATTAAATATGCATCTGTATTAAATTGTTTAGCTTGATCTTGAGGAGCAACATATTTATCTATAATGCCTTCGCGGAGTAAAATTAATTCATTAACGCGGTCAGTACGCCACTCGCAATATTTTGTTGCTTGTACCCATGAAACACCTACTACGGGGTATTGCTCGTATGCAGGATGTCTAAGATACAGTTCTACCATTGGCTCATTAAATGCTAGTCTTTCTCTCCAAACCAAAGTGTCGGGAAGAGCTTCGCGATATAAAAAACGGTAATCTGATGCATAAACATACGACAACCAGTAGAGATATTCATTATAATCAATATTTCTAACTTCGGTTTCGTCCATATAAAAAGATGAAACCGTTACTCTTCGAGGCATGTTGTTCCAGTCGTACATAACGTCTTGTTCAACTCTACCCATAGCAAATGAGCCACCTTGAATAAATACCAAACCTGGTCCTGTTTCTTGTTCATATCCAGGATGGTTTTGAAAGCCTCCAAAATTAGGATCGTTGTAATTCCAGCCTGTTGTGCTCGACACTTCTTTTTTACAAGAACTTACAAGTACTGCACTCACAAGAATTATTAACACAAACAAAGTATTCTTTTTCATATTATGATGTTTTTATAATATTCAATATATATATATAACTAAAAAGAAGGACAACTTATTATATCTTTCTTAGGATCTTTTCCATGACATTGAAATGTAAATGCTACTGAAACCTCGTGTGAACCGTACGTAGAGTTCATTAATCTTGATACTGTTAAATCGTAACTATATGCAAATCTGAGGTTGTCTTGTTTGAAACCAGCAAGCATAATAAATGAATCGTACTGAAAGTTAAAGTTTTGACGTAGCCAAAAGCCTGCAACAATTTTTTGACGAGCAAGATAAACTCCCCAATTGAACTGTTGAAATTGACCTTGCTGATGAAATAATAGTTGAGGTGATATTTTTAACTCTCCTCTACGATATTTACTACTATTAATAGGTATCTCTGTCCCAAAGTGAGCAGTTAATTTCATTGGCAGTACGGCATCACTACCACGAAGAAATGACTCAGATGGTTGTGTTAGGTGGTGAACTGCAACTCCAAAAAATGTTCTTTCGCTAAAAGCTAAAATTCCAGCAGAGAAATCTACATAATTACGTTGTGTGTTTATTATATCAGGATTCTCTAATGATGAATAAATTGGACCGTAAAGAGGGTGTATCATATTTGGGAAGATAAAATCCCAATCAATAGTTTTCATAATGTAAGATGCTTGAAACCCTGCTGCAACATAAAACTTACGAGTTACTGGTAATGTGTAAGAGTACATTCCACTTATCATAGTAGTGTTTATTGTGCCACCTCCCTGAACATCATTCATTAGGTGTAAACCAACTCCTCCTTGTAATGCACTCCAGTATTGATCGTATGATGCACTGTAAGTTACATATGTTGAACCTAATGCAGGCCATTGGTTACGGTAGTTTAAACTAATCCGAGGGCACTTTTCTGCTCCAGCAAATGCAGGATTTAGATAAAGTGAATTTGCATAGAACTGCGAAAAATGAGCATCCTGTGCATTTACTAGACCTAAACTGCCTATAAGTAAGGCACTTAACAAGATTATGTAACGTTTCACCATAATATATTTCTTAACAACAATACGCAATATTAATAAAAATTTTTCTATTTGTAAAATATAAACGACAATATTAAGTTATTTTTGTCGTTTATTAAAATAATTAGTAAGTTATTTTTATTTTTTTTATAATTTTATGAGAAAATACCATTTAATATTCGTTTTTGTTTTTATTAACACTTTATTAACAGCTCAGATAATAAATATATCCGATTCTTTAAGATGGCAAAATAATAAAATTTTTGTTGATAACGATAATAATGTTTTTAATATTTTATCTTTTGAAGACGCACAGTTTCGCAGTGCAGACAATTTACCTGTCTATTTTTATAAAGTTAAACTAAATACACATGCCTATGTGTCAGATGTAGAATTGCTTAATGCAAAATATGAAGTTATTAACAAAGAAGATTTAAACAATGTTAAATATTTGGAAAAGATATCGGAAACCCCCGATATTAAAACTGACATCAATAAATTTCGTAAGCAATCTTATTTATCATTGGAACTAGTGCCTCTTAGACGTAATAAAACTTCGGGCGATATTGAGCGCCTTGTGTATTTTGAATGTCGAATCACTTATCAAGATGCTGGCACACCAAAGATGCAAAAATCTTACACTTATAACAGTAAAATGTCTTCTGGTAATTGGTACAAAATTCGAGTGAGCCAAACTGGGATTTATAAGTTGTCGCATAGCGATCTTATTTCAATGGGTTTTACCTCTTTTAACAGTATTGGTGTATTTGGTTATGGTGGACTTTTACCAAAAACTGTTGGAGCCGAGCTTTATGACGATTTGCCCGAAAGGCCTGTAGTGAAAGTCGATGTTAATGCAAATAACGTCTTTGATGCTGGAGATTATTTGTTGTTTTTTGCTGATGGTCCGCATAATATTTATTGGGATAAAATTAATCCTACTACTCACGAGTATCATGCATATTCTCCATATTCTTATTATTTTGTATCAGACCAAGGGACATGGAAACAGCCTGCAAGTCAGCTCTCGGTGCCTTCATATAATGTTCAAGTTAATAGTTTTGATGATTATGGTTTTCTTGAAAAAGATTCTATAAATCTCTTAAACAGTGGACGCACTTTATTCTGGCGAGAATTTGATTATTATTTGTCTCACTCTTTCTCTAAAACTTTTCCTAATGTCTCAACAACTGATACGGCAATTGTGAAAGTTATGTTGGCTGCAAGGTCAAGTGCGCAAAGTTATTTTAGTCTAAATATTAATGGTATAGCCCAGAGTCCTATTTATGTTGCGTCAACAAGTAATAACTCGCTTTCAATATTTGCAAATTCAAATACTAATAATACTTTTAAAATAAAACCTTCATCAAATACTTTTTCGATAAATCTAACGTACAACAAAACTAGCTCAAACTCAAAGGGTTGGCTAGATTACATTTCGTTCACACTAAGACGACAATTGGCACTTAGTAATAACTTTGTTCAGTTTAGAGATAAAAAATCAATTGGTTTAGGTGCGGTAGCTAAATTTAATGTTTCAAATGCCGGCTCAACAACATTAGTATGGGATATTACTGATAGAATAAATGCTAATAGAGTACAAGGTACTTTAAGCGGTTCTGTTTATAGTTTTAATGCAGATGCAACTGCTCTTAGAGAGTATATCGCTTTTAATCCATCGTCTTCTTTCCCTATACCAGATATAAGTGGCACAAATTTGGGATTTGTCGAAAATCAGAATCTTCATTCATTATCGCCTGTTGATCTTGTTATTGTTACTCATCCCAATTTTATTGCACAGGCTAATACTATTAAGCAGATTCATGAGAATTATGATGACATGTCAGTGCTAATAACTACTCCTCAAAAAATATATAACGAGTTTTCGTCAGGAACACCCGATGTCGCTGCAATAAGAAATTTTATGAAAATGCTGTACGACAGGGCTGCTACCGAAAATGAAATTCCTGATAATCTTTTGCTTTTTGGAGACGGAAGTTATGATAATCTTGGAATAGACCCTTTGGCAACAAATTTAATTTTGACATATCAGTCAGAATCGAGTGTCTCACCTACGGGGTCGTATGTGTCAGATGATTTTTTTGTTTTTCTTGATGATGGTGAAGGATCAGTAAGTGGTTCGCATGATATTGATGCTGGAGTTGGAAGAATTCCTGTTAATACTGTCGCTGAGGCAACGGCTTATGTAAATAAACTTCAAATTTATTACAGCTCGGATAGTTATGGAAGCTGGAAAAATAAAATTTTACTTATAGCTGATGATGCAGAAGGTGGAGAAGTTATGCATCAGAACCAAAGTAATGACGTTGCCTTACAATTGGAGGCGAACTATCCATTATTTAATCTTGAAAAATTGTTTCTCGACGATTTTGAACAGATTTCGACTGTACAAGGACATAAATATCCAGATGTTAATCAGGCGATAAACGATAATATTAATACTGGTGTGTTGTTGGTAAATTGGATTGGTCATGGTAACCAAAAAGGATGGGCTCATGAAAGTGTTTTAACTCTTAATATGATTGGAATGTGGCAAAATACTAATAAGTTTCCGATATTTGTTACTGCTACTTGTGAGTTTTCTCCTTGGGACCATCATAGTTTAGTGTCAGCTGGAGAAGAGGTCTTGTTAAATCCTGACGGAGGTGGGATTGCTCTCTTCACTACTACGCGGCTTGCATTTGCAGGAAGTAATGCCTCATTATCTTACAAGTTCTATGATGAGGTATTTAAGCGTGATGCTAATGGTCGAGTTTTTCCTATAGGTTTGTCGGCTGCAAGAGCTAAAAATAATAGGATAGGAGATACAAACAAGAGAGTGTTTTCTGTGCTTGGAGACCCTGCAATGAGACCTTCCGTACCTTCTTATAATGCTTCTACTACTAAAATAAATGGAGTAGATGTTAATCTTTTTAATGATACTATACAAGCGACTGCGATGGTAAATTTTGAAGGTGTCATTACTTATCCTGATGGGAATTTAGCCGAAAATTTTAATGGAATAATCTATCCAACTGTATATGATAAGCGAATGGAATATACAACTCGTGGTAATGATGGATACCCACCTTTAAATTATACTGCACAAAAAAATATTATTTTTAATGGTCAGGCTAGTGTGGTAAACGGACATTTTAGTTTTTCTTTTATTGTGCCAGTTGATATTGCATATTTTTATGATGCCGGAAAAGTGAGTTATTATGCTCATAATAATAGTGATATTGAGGCTTCGGGGTATGATGGGTCGTTTTTGATTGGAGGCTCTGCTGATAATAATTTGAATGATAATGAAGGCCCCGAGATTGAGTTGTTTATGAATAATGAGCAATTTATTCCTGGCGGTATTACTGATGAAAAACCTCTTTTGCTTGCAAAAATATCAGATGAATCGGGCATAAATACTGTTGGTAGTGGTATTGGGCATGATATTACAATGATATTTGATGAAAATACTCCCGATGTAATTGTTCTAAACAAGTTTTATGAGTCTACTATTGATGATTTTACTTCAGGCGAAGTGAATTATAAAATGTCAGGACTTGAACTTGGTCCGCATACCCTAAAAGTTAAAGCTTGGGATGTACTCAATAATAGTGGTGAAGCTTTTACTGATTTTATTGTCGCAAACTCTGCCGAGCTTGTGATTGATCATATATTTAATTATCCAAATCCGTTTTCGACTAGTACAGATTTTTATTTTGATCATAACCAGCCTAACCAAGTATTAGACGTTATTATTCAGGTGTTTACTGTGTCGGGAAAGCATGTTAAGACTGTCGAAGATGTAGTTATTAGCGATGGTTTTAGGTCGCAACCAATACACTGGGACGGAAAAGACCAATACGGAGACAAAATTGGAAAAGGGGTTTATGTTTATAAAATGAAAGTGAGAAATGTAGCTGGAAATGTGGTCGAAGAATTCGAAAAACTTGTTATTCTAAATTAATTGTCTATTCATAAAATACTAAAAATTGATAATTGGCGTTAGTAAGTTTATTAAAACGCTTAGTTTAAAATATTATTAATATATTTGTAAAAAAATTCTTTAAAATGATTAAAAAATCCGTAATACTCTTTGCAATTTTAACGAGCATGTCTATTTTGTCTTATGGTCAAACAACTGAGGACGATGTGATTGGACGTGCTGCTCCTAATACAATTACAACCACCGTACCCTTCTTGCTGATAGCACCAGATTCTCGTGCCGGTGGACTTGGTGATGCTGGTGTAGCAACAACTCCTGATGTTAATTCTCAGCATTGGAATCCGGCTAAGTATTGTTTTATTAAAGATGATGTTGGGGTTTCAATATCTTATACTCCTTGGTTAAGACAATTGGTGCAGGATATGAATTTAGGTTATGTCTCAGCTTATAAACGAATTAATGCCGAAAATGTACTTAGTGCATCTCTTTTATATTTCGACCTTGGAAGTATTCAATTTCGCGATATTGATAACACATTATTAATGAATTTTACTCCTCACGAGTTTGCTGTTGATTTTGGATACTCTCGACTTTTGGGAAAAAAATTCTCAGGTGCGGTCGTAATGAGGTTTATGTATTCAAATTTAACAAATGGTATCGCTGTCCAGAGTAGTGAGTCTTTTCCCGGTAAAACCGTAGCTGCTGACTTTGCTTTATATTATCATAATGACGAGATTGAAATTGGCGGAATGCCTGGTACGTTGATGTGGGGTATGAATATTAGCAACATTGGTGGTAAAATCTCATATACTGATAATGAAAATCGTGATTTTATTCCAATGAATTTTAGAACTGGTGTTGGGTATGTACTTAAATTAGACGACCATAATCAGTTTATGGCAACTGTTGATGTTAATAAACTTCTTGTGCCAACTCCTCCTGTTTATTATAATGCTGGTGATGTTTTACCTAATGGTGATATTGTGCTTGCAGGTGATGAAAATAAAACAAGGTATGGTAAAGACCCAAATATCTCTGTTGGAGCTTCATTGTTTCAGTCGTGGTATGATGCTCCTGGAGTAGCAACGGCTTTTCTTATGGATAAAGATGGTGATGGTATTGGAACGCCTTCTCCTTTTCGCGAAGAGCTTGCTGAATTTACAATATCTGCTGGACTTGAATACTGGTATGATAAGCAGTTTGCTTTGAGATTAGGATATTTTAACGAACATCAATACAAAGGTAATCGTAAGTATTTTACTGTTGGTGCAGGACTTAAAATGAATGTTTTTGGTCTCGATTTTGCCTACTTAATTCCTACAACTCAAGCAAACCCACTGCAAAATACTCTTAGGTTCACATTGACATTTGATATTGGTGGACTTTCTGACGAAAAATCATAAAATGAATTTTAGAATAGGTTACGGGTATGATGTACACGCATTTCAGGAAGGTGGAGATTTTTGGCTTGGTGGAATAATAATCCCACATTCAAAATCATGCGTAGCTCATTCTGATGGTGATGTTTTAATTCATGCTATTTGTGATGCTATTTTGGGTGCTGCTGCCCTTCGTGATATTGGATTTCATTTCCCTGATAATAGTGCCGAATTTAAAAATATTGATAGTAAAATTCTTCTAAAAAGAACTCTTGAATTACTTAAAGAAAGGCACTATAAAATATCAAATATCGATTCTACAATTTGTCTTCAACAACCTAAAATTAAGAATTATATTCCCGAAATGATTAATGTTTTGGCTGATGTGCTGGACTTAGATGTCGATCAGGTTTCTGTGAAGGCAACAACTACCGAGAAGCTTGGTTTTGAGGGTAGGGAAGAGGGGATTAGTGCATCTGCAATAGTGCTGATTTATAAAAATAAAGCTAATGATTAATAGTATTGACGATCTAAATGCTATCAAGGATATGAACGCCCTTAGCTTTGTTTATTTTAAAAATGATAAATGTTCAGTTTGCGATTCATTAATGCCGCAAATACAAAAATTAATAAATAACTGGGGTGAGCAATTTTATATTGTTGACTGTTTTGCAAACCCCGATATTGCTGCTCAAAATCTTGTTATGAGTGTTCCTGCACTTAAAGTTTTTTATGCAGGTCAAGAAGTTATTAGCATGATACGTTTTGTTGATTTGGCAAAATTGCAAGCAGAGTATGAGCGGATAAAAAATCTTATTGATTAAATCTTTTTTCTTACTCAATCTAAGCTTCACACAACTGTGCTTCGAGTTACTCGAAGCTAAATCAGTGTGAGATTAGCGATATGATTTTGTAATTTAAATTTAGTTTTTTCCTTTTTCCAAAATAAAACTCCAATACTGAAAAACTCCAGTAGCGAAATTATTATATCACACAACTGTGCTTCGAGTTACTCGAAGCTAAATCAGTGTGAGATTAGCGATATGATTTTGTAATTTAAATTTAGTTTTTTCCTTTTTCCAAAATAAAACTCCAGTACTGAAAAACTCCAGTAGCGAAATTATTGTCTCACACAACTGTGCTTCGAGTTACTCGAAGCTTAATCAGTGTGAGATTAGCAATGTAATTTTGTAATCTAAATTTAGTTTTTTCCTTTTTCCAAAATAAAACTCCAGTACTGAAAAACTCCAGTAGCGAAATTATTATCTCACACAACTGTGCTTCGAGTTACTCGAAGCTAAATCAGTGTGAGATTAGCGATATGATTTTGTAATTTAAATTTAGTTTTTTCCTTTTTCCAAAATAAAACTCCAGTACTGAAAAACTCCAGTAGCGAAATTATTATCTCACACAACTGTGCTTCGAGTTACTCGAAGCTTAATCAGTGTGAGATTAGCAATGTAATTTTGTAATCTAAATTTAGTTTCTTCCTTTTTCCAAAATAAAACTCCAATACTGAAAAACTCCAGTAGCGAAATTATTATCTCACACAACTGTGCTTCGAGTTACTCGAAGCTTAATTAGTGTGAGATTACAATATGATTTTGTAATTTAAATTTAGTTTTTTCCTTTTTCCAAAATAAAACTCCAATACTGAAAAACTCCAGTAGCGAAATTATTATATCACACAACTGTGCTTCGAGTTACTCGAAGCTTAATCAGTGTGAGATTAGCGATATAATTTTGTAATTTAAATTTAGTTTTTTCCTTTTTCCAAAATAAAACTCCAATACTGAAAAACTCCAGTAGCGAAATTATTATATCACACAACTGTGCTTCGAGTTACTCGAAGCTAAATCAGTGTGAGATTAGCGATATAATTTTGTAATTTAAATTTAGTTTTTTCCTTTTTCCAAAATAAAACTCCAGTACTGAAAAACTCCAGTAGCGAAATTATTATATCTTGATGTTCCTAAGGTTCCTGCAAATGTTTTAAAAGAGCTCCTTAGGTATTTAGGCGTTTTTGAGTCAATAAGATTTTCTCTTCTTTCGGAGTCTTTCTCTAATGCTGACACTACGTTTTTTGAAATATTTGTTTCGTGTAATGTGCTAAAACCTGATTCTTTCATTAAGTTTCGTAAGTTTTCTATCTCGGCAGGATATACCATGTCGGCAAGTAGCAATTTTCCTTCAGGTTTTAATACACGAAAGACTTCATTAAAAAATGCGACTTGATTGTTGTAGCATCTCGCAGATTCAACATTAACTACAAAATCAAATGAATTGTCCTCGAAAGGTAATTTTTCGGCATTTCCACACTTAAAAGTTAATCCTTCTACATCTTTGTAGTGATTGTTACAGAAATCAATACTACTTTTAGTAATATCCATTCCCGTATAGCTTTTGGGTTTATAGTATCTTGTTATGTATGACGCTCCTCCGCCTCTTCCGGCACCCACTTCAAGAACGTCTTTTGTTTTTAAATCAGCTCGGTTTACAACGTGGTCATAAAGCTGTATGCAATATCTGTCGGTTTCGTCCTGATCTTTTAATTGTATTCTGGCATCACCATTTAGGTATTCGAAACCATAGTTCATGAAATTGGCAATATTTCCACTGTCATATTTGTTCATTCTTTTATGCCACCATTGCCAAAGTGGTTTTCTTAATGGTCTAGGAAGTTCTGCGTATTTTTCAACAATTTTCGACATTTATATAGGATATTTTTAATTGATAATAATTTATTTGATGTCAAAGCCATTAGTAAATAAATATTCTAACTACTGTGTGTCAATGAAATTGCGGGCAAAAGTAATAAAAAATCTTACTATTAGTTAAATTTCTTTTTGTTTTTTTTAGTTAGCCGATGCTTAATCGGTTATTTTTCGGGTTGTGTGGTTTGAGAACGCTATTCACTTTTATTATATTGTATTTTTTTTATATGTTTGGTAGTGAGTGTCTTGAGAGGGGTTTATGTGGCAAATAAATTGCATCGGCAGATGTCTTTCTCCCGATGCAAAAGTCAAAACTTGGTACTATACTTTTATAATTGTATTTACATTTATCACTTAATAATTTTTAATGCTTTCTCAACTGCTTGTAAAGTAGGTCGTCCAGATATTTCACTACCAACCGCACCTTTCATCCATTCTTGAGGGATGATTTGTCCTTGTAATAGCATACGAGTAATTTCATCAGCAAATTGTTTGTCTTTAACGTATTGCTCTATCTGAAATTCTATCAAGTGTCCAACTGGATAATTGGCTAAATACAATGGTGATGTTATCATGTGCGAATAAATTGCAAGGATAGGAGAGTCTTTAACTCCAAAAACTGGATAGTAATACAGATTCCAAACTTCGACAGCAATTTTTTCTACGGCTTGCTGTAATTCTTTGGGGCTTGCATCAGGATTTTCGTACATCCATTGCCATACATACATATCAAGCAAGGAAACACCCATTATTTCAAATGCTGACCAGCAATTGTCAAGGGCGGCATACGCTTGAGTCTCTTCTTTATTTGTTGGAGCACTTTGTCCAAGTAATTTAAGGTCGTTAGCTTGGAAAAGGAAAGCTATTGCTTCGGTAAAGGCTGTATTTGGAACACCTCTTAGTAAATAATAATCGATATCGTAAAGTGTAATAGTTTGCTCAACATTATGTCCTAATTCGTGTGTTGCAATATTATAAGCTTTGTAATCCATACCTGTCGATGGAACTCGAGTACGAAGATGAGCATTTTCTCCTTTCATTTCTGCACCCCAGGCATGTCCGGCACCACGTGCAGGATCTACGCTTATTTTATTAGCAATATAATTAGCTTTTTCGCGTGTCCAGCCTAAGTCAATAAGCATTCTTGGCATATCGTTTTCAAATGCAGCAGGGCTAGGATATCTACGGCGAGTTATTCTGTTTAATTCTTCTTCATTGATATTTGTACGAGTTTTAAAACCGTCATACCAAATATCAAATGGCTCCAAATCTCTTCCGAGGCGTTGTTTGATAAGTTTTGCAACTTCCGCAATTTGGGGTGAAGTGATAAACTCAATAAATAAAGTTTCAATTTCTGCTCGTGTTAATTCCATTGATTCGTCATAAGCTCTTTCGATATATGTTGGATAAACAGGATTGTATTTATCCATTGCTGAGAGTGCTTTGAAGTTGTGTAACAGATGCTCGTATCTTGTGTAGGGCTCAGCCGAAAAACTTTGTTCCTTACCATCTTTATATAGTTTAGCGGTATTGGGATTCCACAGATAGTCTCCCGAATTAATGACTTCGCTTGGAATTGTTTGTTTAACAATATTAAGCATTACACTGTATATCATGCGTTGTTTCTCAAGACCATTCTCAGCATTATAGTTTGATTTGAGTTCGTCGCGTAGTCCCCAATGTGTAATAAGTACAAGATCTTTTGGGAATATTTGCTCCATTTTTTCGTTTATGAGATTTCCCATATAAATGTTATAATCAGCAATATATGTATCTGCGTTTGTCGAAGCTATTGAGACATCTTGCAAAATATCAGCCGGAACACGCGAGATAAACATGTCGCCCAAACGGGCATAAGCCCAGTCTTTTCGTGTCCATTTTTCAGCTTTTTTAGCTTTGTCGGTAAGAGAGTAGGCTGGAAAGTTTAGAGCAATATAAAAAGCCATTTTGTTTACAAAAAGATCTTCGGTGAGATGCGACGATGGCGAATATGCGCCCATAATGTTGTCGATGTGGTGAATTTCGCCCATATCGAGATGCAATGGTTCCATTAGTTTTATGGTCATACTGTTGTATAATCCAAAAATAATCTCGAAATTTCTTTCAATTTTATTATACGCTAATTCAAGTTCTGATGAATCGCTTAGGAAATTATCTAAGCAAAAAGTTTTGAATTCATTAACATCGCCGTCTTGATCTTGCCATAATGCAGCAACTTGATTAACTCCTTTTTCTATTCTGAAAGAGTTTATATCTGAGTGCTTTTCCATTAATGCTCTTATTGTTTCATTTTTTGTTTCCTCAGAAATTTTAAAATCGAACTGGTCAACGGTATCTGTTTTGGGCTGATTATTAGTACATGAGAATGCCATTATCAAAATCGTTAAAACTGGTAAAATGTTTTTTGCTGTCATAATCTTAAATTTCTTTGTTAAACCTATTGCTGTTTTTTGTGTTTTTTGATTTACTTAGAATAATTCGTTAATGATATTGTCTTCTGCTATTTGTGGGATTGTGATTTTAAGTTGTGGATTTTGTTCCATAGCTCTTTTAGCTGCGAAAATAGCTCCTTCATTTCTTGCCCAATTTCGGCGGCTGATACCATTGTTTACATCCCAATACAGCATCATCTTTAGTCTTCTTTCTGAGTCTGATGAGCCATCTAGTACCATTCCGAAGCCACCATTAATTACTTCGCCCCATCCAACGCCTCCACCATTGTGTATCGACACCCAAGTTGCTCCTCTAAATGCATCGCCAATTACGTTTTGAATAGCCATGTCGGCAGTAAATTTGCTTCCATCGTATATGTTTGATGTTTCTCGGAAGGGCGAATCGGTGCCTGAAACGTCGTGATGATCGCGTCCAAGAACTACAGGTGCTTTTAGCTTTCCTGATTTTATTGCTTCATTAAACGCTGTTGCAATTTTTATTCTTCCTTCGGCATCTGCATATAGAATACGAGCTTGTGAGCCTACAACTAATTTGTTGGCTTTGGCTTCGCTTATCCATTTTATGTTATCTTGCATTTGTTGCGATATTTCTTTGGGAGCAGTTATCGCTATTTCTTTTAGAACATTCATTGCAATATTATCGGTAAGCTCAAGATCGGCAGGATCGCTTGAAGTGCAAACCCATCTAAATGGTCCGAATCCGTAATCGAAACACATTGGTCCCATAATATCTTGAACATAAGATGGATATCTGAAGTCAATGCCGTTTTTTGCCATAATGTTGGCACCTGCTCGTGAGCTTTCAAGCAAAAATGCGTTGCCATAGTCAAAAAAGTACATGCCGTTTGCAGTAAGAGTATTTATTGCATCAACTTGCCTGCGTAATGATTCGTACACTTTTTCT
Organism: Bacteroidales bacterium; assembly: GCA_028701945.1. GTDB lineage: Bacteria > Bacteroidota > Bacteroidia > Bacteroidales > ML635J-15 > Bact-19. Next base: position 6,418 of record JAQVPT010000001.1, on the reverse strand, counting down.
TTGAATAATTCAGTGTCTTTTGACATCATTTTATTGGCTTCTTCATAAGATAAACCAGCAGGGTAATATCCTCCAGCCCAAGGGTTATGTAGTGAAGTTTGGTCGCTACCAAGATCAACTTTTATTTTTCTTGCTGCAAGTCTTTCCCATAGGTCAACAATATTACCAAGATATGCTATTGAGTGTGGTTGTTTTTTATTTTGCCATTCAATTGCAGAATCAATTGCTTTATCAACATCATCAACTATTTCGTCAACCCAGCCTTGCTCAAAACGTTTATAGGCTGCTTTTGGATTTATTTCGGCAGAAATACTAACAACGCCAGCAATGTTTGCAGCTTTTGGTTGTGCTCCACTCATGCCACCAAGTCCAGAGGTTATGAATAGTTTTCCTTCTGGACCTTCGTTATTTTTGCTTATTTTCCGACTTGCGTTAAGAACTGTAATTGTTGTTCCGTGTACAATTCCTTGCGGTCCAATGTACATATATGATCCTGCAGTCATTTGACCGTATTGAGTAACACCAAGTGCGTTATATTTTTCCCAATCATCGGGTTTTGAGTAATTAGGTATCATCATCCCGTTTGTAACAACTACTCGTGGGGCATCTTTATGTGATGGGAATAATCCCATTGCATGTCCTGATGATATAACAAGTGTCTGCTCATCAGTCATTTCTGATAAGTACTTCATTGTTAATAGATATTGAGCCCAGTTTTGAAAAACCGCACCATTCCCACCATAAGTTATCAGTTCGTGGGGATGTTGAGCAACTGCATAATCCAAATTATTGGATATCATAAGCATAATTGCTGCTGCCTGAACTGTTTTGTGTGGAAACCAACTAATATCTTTAGCTGTAATTTCGTAAGTAGGACGGAATCTATACATGTAAATACGACCAAATTTGTCTAATTCATACTTAAATTCTTTGGCAAGTTCTGCGTGGAACTTTTGAGGAAAATATCTTAGAGCATTACGTAAAGCTAGTTTTTTTTCTTCGGTGCTCAATATTTGCTTCTTAATGGGAGCGTGATTAATCGTTTCGTCATATTTTGCTGGTGCAGGTAAAACATCGGGGATACCTTGCGAGATGAGGTTTTTGAATTCGTCTTTTCCTAACATTTTTATTTTATTTTATATAATTTTCAGGGTATAAAGTTATGAAAAAGATATAAATAAAAAAATGAGATTTAGGATAATAATTATTCGGGACAACAATTTTCATAAAATTATAGTTTTCTGTCAGCGTTTTTATGTGAATATTGGCATTACTCTCAAACAAAAAAGCCTGCTTTAGGCAGGCTTTAAAATAAATAAATTTGAAGAGTTTAATTATTCTTTTTCAAATTTTGTGATAGTTTCATATACAAATCCGCCATAGGTTTCTGTGTCTGTTATCCAGAGTTCTTTGTTTGTGAGTCTGGCTATTTTCCATTCTGTTAGGTGAAATGTGTTATCGTAAGTTACTGTTACTATTATTGATTCTTTTGCATCGTTAAATTCCCATTCGAAGATAGTAGATTCAGAGTATGCACCATCGGTTTCGGTGTAATTGCCTGTTCCGTCTCTTTTAAAAGTCCATGTTTCATTATCGTTTTGAGTGTACACAACACCGTTAGTTGTAATTTCTGTCATTTTCCATGTCCCAGTAACTCGTGCTTTTTTTGTAAGTATTGATACCGCTGGTCCTTCTTCATATTTACCACAAGATGAGAAAATCATTGCAGTTGCTGCAACAATGGTTAAAATAATAGTTAGTTTTTTCATAATAATAGATTTAATTTAGTTAATATATAATTAATTGTCAAGTTTCACAAGCTTGTTGATGTAAGTTGATTATTTTCAATTGCAAATTTAATAAGTTCTTTTTAATTTCCTCAGGTTTTTGCAAAAACATTTCAGGTTTTTAAATTCTGATTACCCATTACTGTATTATCGTCTTAGTTTCCCATTTCAGAGATAAACTTTATCCGTACCAATCTAATTTCTTCTTCGCTATATCCAGTGTCAGAAAGCTCTTCCATCGCTTCATCAATAGAATCGGTTTTAGCATCTTCTCTAAAGTACAAATAAATATCTTCAACCACATCATCATCAAGTATTGAAACTAAATAGTAATTAATATTTAACTTTGTTCCTGAATTAACAATAGCTTCAATTTCATCAAGGAGTTCGGGCATTTCGAGACCTGTTGCATTGCATATTTCGTCAAGTGGCATTTTTCTATCAATATTTTTGATAATAAAAACTTTATTTGTTGATTTGTTCACAACAGATTTCACGACAAAATCCTGAGGTCTTTCAATTTCGTTTTCCTCAACGTGTTTATTGATAAGTTCTACAAATTCTTTTCCATACTTTTGAGCTTTTCCTTGTCCAACACCAGAGACCATAGTAAGTTCTTCCATTGTTATTGGATATTGTATTGCCATATCTTGTAAAGAGGGGTCGCTAAAGATAACAAATGGTGGTAAATTTAATTTCTTAGCAGTTGACTTTCTCAAATCCTTAAGCATTGCGAATAAAACCGTATCAGTAGCAGAACCGCCGCCAAATCCGACATCACCTTCAGAGTCTCCGTCTTCGTAATTATGGTCTTTTGTCAACATTAAACTAAATGGATTTTCAATATATTCTCTGCCTTTGTCAGTAATTTTGAGCAAACCATAATTTACAATTTCTTTTTCTATAAATTGGTTTATCAGCATTTGCCGAATAACAGCTTTCCAATGGCGTGAATTTACTTCACCACCCGATCCGAATTCATCTAGTTCCTGATGTTTATATGTTGCAACTTCAGCAGTTTTTTTACCTGTCAATATATTAACAATATGATCTGCTTTAAATCTTTCTTTAACACGTGCAATTGTGTTAAGAATCGTTAAGATATCGTCTTTTCCTTCGAACTTTGGTTTAGGGTTAAGACAATTATCACAGTTTCCGCAATCTTCAAGCATTTCCTCGCCAAAATAATTCAAAAGTTGTTTTACACGACAAACGCTAGATTCGGCGTAAGAAACGGTTTCGAAAAGCAACTGTTTTCCGATTTCCTGTTCGTTAACCGGTTTATTCTGCATAAACTTTTCGAGTTTTTGAATATCATCATAACTATAAAAAGTAATACATTTACCTTCCCCGCCATCACGTCCAGCACGTCCAGTTTCTTGATAATAACCCTCGAGACTTTTAGGGATATTATAGTGAATTACAAACCTGACATCAGGTTTATCTATTCCCATACCAAAAGCAATTGTTGCAACAATAACATCTACTTCTTCGTGCAAGAACATATCCTGATTACGTGAACGTGTTTGCGTGTCCATACCAGCATGATAAGCAAGAGCTTTAATATCATTAACAACCAACATCTCGGCAAGTTCTTCGACTTTTTTTCTGCTTAAGCAATAAATAATGCCCGATTTTCCAGCATTATTTTTAATGTATCTAATAATCTCCTTTGATGCCTTAACTTTTGGTCTAACTTCATAATAAAGATTATGTCGTCTAAATGATGCTTTAAACTCTTGAGCATCAAGCATATCAAGGTTTTTCTGAATGTCGTGTTGGACTTTCGGCGTAGCAGTTGCAGTAAGTGCCATTAATGGAGCTCTACCTATTTCATTAACAATGGGTCTAATACGCCTGTACTCAGGTCTAAAGTCATGGCCCCATTCCGAAATACAATGAGCTTCATCTACTGCAAAAAAAGATATTTTAAATTTTTTTAAAAAATCGACATTATCCTCTTTAGTAAGAGATTCTGGTGCTACATATAAAAGTTTAGTTTTTCCGTTCAATATATCCTCTTTTACCTGATTTATCTCTGTTTTATTTAATGATGAGTTTAAAAAATGTGCTACACCACTATCAGTAGAAAACCCTCGCATCGAATCAACTTGGTTCTTCATTAAAGCAATTAATGGAGATATAATTATTGCTGTTCCTTCCAACATTAAAGCTGGCAATTGATAACAAAGCGATTTTCCACCACCAGTTGGCATAAGTACGAAACTGTCATTCCCGTTAAGTAAACTTAAGATTACTTCTTTTTGCTGTCCTTTAAAAGTATCAAATCCAAAATACCTTTTTAAAAGGTCTAATATTTTTTGTTCGTTGTTGTCCATTATTATTTTAAAAAATGTAATTCCTTATTATTTCAAAAATAAGATTATTTTCTTATTATTAAAATGATTTTAGTATTAGGCTGTATAAAAATACAAATAAAATCCTAAATAAAACGTTAAAATGTAAATTAATACTAAATTAGCACAAAAAAACAACATGTTGAGTTTAAATACACAAAAAATTATTGAGACAGGAAAAAAAACTATAGAGGCCGAAGCAAAGTCAGTTTCAAATTTAGTAAATTACATTGACGAAAGTTTTGCAAATGTAGTTAATGCAATTTCGGACTCCAAAGGGCGAGTAATTGTAACAGGAATTGGAAAAAGTGCAAACATTGCAATGAAAATTGTTGCTAGCTTAAATTCGACGGGCACCCCATCAATATTTATGCATGCTGCCGATGCCATACATGGTGATCTTGGAATTGTGCAAGCAGACGATATTGTTATGTGTATATCGAAAAGTGGTAATACTCCTGAGATTAAAGTTTTAATACCATTAATAAAGAATAATGGCAATATAGTTATCGCCTTGGTATCTGACATTGATTCTTTTTTGGCAAAATCGGCTGATTTCATTTTACGAGCTAGTGTAGATGCTGAAGCATGTCCTAATAATCTTGCACCAACTTCGAGCACTACTGCACAACTAGTAATTGGTGATGCTTTAACAATTGCACTTCTAGAAAACCGTGGATTTACTTCTAACGATTTTGCTAAATTTCATCCTGGTGGTTCATTGGGTAAAAAACTTTATCTTAAAGTTGATGACATTATCAAACTTAACGAAACACCCAAAGTTTACGAAAACGATAATTTAACTAGCATTATCACAGAAATAACTAGTAAAAGACTTGGTGCAGCGGCGGTTGTCGATAGCAATAACTCAGTGGTTGGGGTTATTACAGATGGTGACCTTAGACGCATGCTTGTAAAGTTTGGAAATGAAATTACAAATTTAACGGCTGGTAAAATTATGTCGGCAAGTCCTAAGACAATACAAACAGGAGAGCTTGCAGTTAATGCTTTAAGAATAATACGTGAAAATAATATTACACAAGTTATTGTTACTAAAAAGGACAAATACGCAGGAATGATTCATCTTCACGATTTAATGCGTGAAGGGATTGTTTAATCACTTGAAAACTGCTTTAACATTTGTCTATATTTTGAAAAGACTTTTGCACGGCTAACAAATCCAACATATTTACCATCATCAACAACTGGCAAATTATAATCCTCAGACTTTTCGAATATCTCTGCAACCTCTTTAACACTCATATTTAATTCCACAATACTTTTAGGCATATACATTAAATCTTTAACAAATACTGAATCGTAATATTCGGTATTAAATATCATATGACGCACATGGTCAAGAAATACGAGCCCTTTAAGGTTTTTTTGCTCATCGATAACTACATAAACATTACGATTAGAGTGTTTAATAACCTCAACTAAAGATCGCAAGTTAGAATCTTCATTAAGAGTATGAAAATTTTTCTCAATAAGATTTTCCATACGTAACATTGATAACATGTTGTTATCAGCATTATGAGTAAGCAAGTCGCCTCTTTTGGCAAGCATCATCGTATAAACAGAATTAGGCATAAATATTTTAACTGTAAAATATGCTATTGCAGAAACAATCATTAATGGAACAAAGAGACTATATCCTTCAGTAATTTCAGCAATAAGGAAAATTGCAGTTAACGGAGCATGAATAATTCCAGCGAGAAGTCCAGCCATACCAACTAGTGCGAAGTTCTCTTCGGATATTTTAAAACCAAAAGAATTAAATATTTTGGAGAAAAACAATCCAAGATTAGCTCCAAGGAATAAAGCAGGGGCAAATATCCCTCCAACTCCTCCAGCATTAAATGTAGCTCCAGTAGCAAAAATTTTCAGCAAAATGACCAAACTTAGAATTACAATAATTCCAAGCCATGAATCCCATCCAGCATAAATTGTATTTTCAAAAAGATACGAGACATCACCTTGTAGAGCCATGTTAACAGATTCGTAACCTTCGCCATACAAACTTGGGAATAAAAAAATGAGGATCCCGAGAACTACTATGCAGAAAACGAATTTAGTCCACTGAGTTTTCCAATTTTTAAAAATTCCATTTATCCAAAGATACAATTTAGAGAAATAAACAGAGAGCAAGCCACATAACACGCAAAACAATATATAAAATGGGACATCTTTTAACATAAAAGCATCTGTTGTCTCAACAAAATACAGACAATTTTGCCCCATAAACAAATATGATGTTAATGCAGCAGACAA
>JAQVPT010000121.1 GCA_028701945.1 Bacteroidales bacterium | reverse complement strand
GATATTACTAACTGGCACCGTCTCCCAATTGAAAAGGATGACCCTGTACGTGAAGAGTTGTTGGCATATTATGAGACTATTCAAGAGCAGGATATTGACGGTAATATTATTGACGTTCGTATTCCCGCTGTCCTTGAAGACACACGTATTATGGATAAACTTTGGATTTGGGAAGAATGGGTTTTTGATAAGCAAAGATCTTTAATGGATGTTAGAATTATCGCTATGTCTCCTGATGGATGGAGTGATGATCAGCGTGTGTGGCCTTTCTGGATTTATTTCCCAGATTATAGACCATTATTTGCTCAATATGAAGTATTCAATACTTTTAATGATGCCGAGCATAAAACTTTCGATGACATATTCTTTAAAAGAAAATTCACAAGTTATATTGTGGCAGAAACAAATGTTTATGACAATAGACTTATTGCCGATTATCTATTAGGTATAGATGCTATTCGTGAAGGTGAAAGAATTCAGGCTGAATTATTTAAGTTTGAACACGACCAGTGGGAATTTTAGAAATCTTATTATAAAAAAAAGGGAGCAATTTGCTCCCTTTTTTTATTTTATCCTGTCTCCAAATTTGAGTTTTGCTTCGTTTAGTAATTCTGATATTTCTTGTTCGTTTTCTCGTTTACAAATAAGCAAGGCTCCTTCTGTATCTACGATAATGAAATCTTCGAGATCTCTTAGTAGAAGAACCTTGTCGTGAGAGTCGGAATAAATATAATTTCCTGTCGATTGTTCTAGTTGTAGGTTTTTACCGACAATTACGTTTTGTTCAGAATCTTTTTCTTGTAATGTATATAGAGAATTCCATGTTCCTAAATCTGACCAACCGAAATTTGTTTGTAAAACAAAAACGTCCTTTTCCTTTTCCATAACACCAAAATCTATGGAAACGCTTTTTGAATTCGAATAAATCCTGTTAATAATTGTTTTTTCTTCGTATGTGTCAAATAGACTTTTGTTCTCCATAAAAAGATTGTGTAATTCTGGTAAATGTATCGAAATTGCCTTATCAATGACTTTTTGTTTCCATAAGAATATTCCTGAGTTCCAAAGAAAGTCCCCACTTTTAATAAAAAACTTTGCTAACTCAAGATGTGGCTTTTCTGTAAATGTCTTTACAGGAACAAATCTTTCATTCTTTTTGTTTTCTTCTAATTGGATGTATCCATAACCTGTTGCTGGGCGGTCAGGAGTTATTCCAAAGGTTAGTAGGCTATTGTTATAAGTAATAAAATTTAGTCCATCTTCAATATTTTCTAAAAATTCATTTTCATTAATAATTAAATGATCGGCAGGTGTTACTACAATATTTGCGTTTTCGTCACGTAAACCAATTTTAATATTTGCATATAGTATGCAAGGAGCTGTATTTCTTCGCATCGGTTCACCCAAAATGTTTTCAGGTGGAATATTGGGAAGCTGGGCGGTAACTAATTCGATATATTCTTCATTGGTTACGACATAGATGTTTTGTGCATCTATAATTTTTGCAAATCTGTTAAATGTTTGCTGTATAAGACTTTGCCCTGTTCCTAAGATGTCGATAAACTGTTTCGGCATATTAGTGCGACTAACTGGCCAAAAGCGGCTTCCAACACCGCCAGCCATTATTATACAATAGTTTGATTTGTGCATTTTTAAATATTTTATAATTTAAATGACAAAATAGCAATATTATTTTTCTTTTACAACATAGTTGGTTAAATTTGTTTATTAATTTATTCAGATGAAAATGTTTACGGTTGTTGGAAAATATTTGGTACTTATGGGTAATGTATTTACAAAACCTGTACGAGGCTCTATATTTTTTAAAAGAATTTTGGATGAAATTGAACAAATTGGAGTTGATTCTTTGTGGATTGTTAGCATCGTTTCTATTTTTATGGGTGCTGTACTTACTTTACAGGTAGCAATAAATTTTGAGGCTCCCTATATACCAAAATATCTCATCGGACTGAGTGCTAGAGATACCATGATATTGGAATTTTCAAGCACTATTATCTGTCTGATTTTAGCAGGTAAAGTTGGTTCTAACATAGCATCTGAAATTGGTACGATGAGAATTACTGAGCAAATTGATGCCCTTGAAATAATGGGTGTTAATAGTGCCAATTATCTTATTTTACCTAAAATGATCGCTGCTTTTGTTACTTTTCCAATATTAAATATTTTAAGCATTATTCTCGGAATATTTGGAGGGTTTGTTGTTGCTACTTTTGCTGATACTGTTACCGTTTATGACTACTTATATGGTCTTAATTATGCTTTTGTTCCTTTTTATGTTACATATTCTTTGATTAAAATATGCGTATTTTCAGTAATTATTACATCTGTCTCTTCTTTTTATGGATATTATACTTCTGGAGGAGCTTTAGAAGTTGGTAAAAGTAGCACTAAAGCAGTTGTGTATAGTATTATCCTAGTATTGTTATTTAATTTAATCCTTACACAGGTATTATTGACATGATAGAAGTTAAAAATATATCCAAGAGTTTTAACAAAAATAAAGTTCTAAAAAATGTGAACGTTGATTTTGAACCAGGCAAAGTAAGCATGGTTATAGGTAAAAGTGGATCGGGAAAAACTGTTTTATTAAAATCTATAATTGGATTGCATAAACCTGAGGAAGGTAAAATATTTTTTGATAGCCGTGAGTTTATAAATGCAAATATTAAGTTCAAACGGCAGATACGTGAAGAAATAGGTATGGTATTTCAGGGCGGAGCTTTGTTTACTTCATTAACTGTTGAGGATAATGTTCGGTTTGCACTTGACCTTTTTTCTAATAAAACTAAAGCCGAAAAGAAAAAACGTGTTGATTTTTGTCTCGAACGTGTCGATATGCAAGGCTCAAATGATCTGTTTCCTGCCGAAATTAGTGGTGGTATGCAAAAAAGAGTGTCTATTGCTAGGGCTATAGTTCTTAATCCGAAATATTTGTTTTGTGATGAACCGAACTCTGGTCTCGACCCGCAAACAGCTATTATAATTGATAAACTTATTAGAGAAATTACCTTAGAATACAATATTACTACTATTGTTAATACTCACGATATGAACTCGGTGATGGAAATTGCTGATAATATTTACTTTATTAATGACGGACAAAAATGGTGGAATGGTGGAAGAGATGATATTTTTCATTCTGACAATATAGAACTAAATGATTTCGTTTTTGCTTCAGAATTGTATAAAAAAATTAAAGACGTAAGTAAATGAGAAAATATAAATTGTATGTATTGTTAATGTTAATTTGTACTATAAGTTTTTCATGTATTCAAGAAACTGTAGATGTGGCTCAAGAGGGTAAAAATATTATTCCTTCCGACACGCTCGAACTTATGATTTTTGATGTCCATTTGGCTGATGCAATCATTACTTCGAAAATTATGAAAACTAAAGATAATACTGCAATTGATAGTCTCATTTATCAGAGCGTTCATGAAAAATACAATTACTCAAGAGATGATTTTGAGCAAACTTTATTGTTCTATTCGCATAACCGTCTCGATTCGCTTAATGCTATTTACGATAGGGTGATTGAACGATTTAATATCCGGAAAGGAGAAATACACAATTAAATGCCTCACTTTGCTGCAAATCTTGTTTTTGATGGACAAAAGTTTATAAAAAATGCATACATCAGTTTTGATGATGATGGAACTATATATTATATATCGAGTGAGAATGAGGCATTAGTAGAAAAACATGGACTTTCGTTTTACAATGGAATATTATGCCCCGGATTTGTAAATTCACATTGTCATCTTGAACTCTCAGGAAGTATTCCATATAATTATAAGGAGAAGAGACTTAGCAAGTTTATTAAACATGTAATTGCTAATCGAAATGAAAACCCCAATATTAAAAAGATAAAACTTTTTGATAGAATAATGTTTGAAAATGGGATTTCAGTAGTTGGTGATATTTCTAATACAGATATATCTTGCGACATTAAGCAAAATTCAAAAATTAAATATCATACATTTGTTGAGCTTAGCGGCTTAAATAAAGATGAGAGTTTATCGCGATACAAGTTTGGTAAAAAAACATTACAGAGTTTCAAAAATAAAGGGCTTACTGCTGAATTAACATTGCACTCATTGTACTCAGTTTCTGGTGAATTGCTTAATCTTGTAACTAGCAATAAACAGGATATACTTAGCATTCACTTTATGGAATCGCCTGAAGAAAAAGATTTGTTTGAAGGTAAATTAGGAAACTTGTTTAATATAATGGAGCAAATATTTCCTGATTATCAACCGCTTGTAACGAATGTAGAAGAACTGACTAAAATACTGCAAGGCCTGAGTGCATCGCAGATAATTCTTGTGCATAATGTTATGTTAGAGCAACGGCTTTTGTCAGATGAAATTTTTAAGTATTGCTTATGTCCAAAGTCAAATATGAATATTAGTGGACTATTGCCAAATAGAGATTTTGTGAAATCATTAGCAAAAGAATTTATTGTTGGTACAGATTCAATGGTTTCTAATGATAAACTTTGTATTCTTAGCGAAATTAAATTGCTTGCTGATAATTTTGAGTTTTTAGAACTTGCCCAATTATTGGAAGCAGCAACGTTAAATGGTGCGAAAGCCTTAAAATGTGATGCTGCTTTTGGTAGTTTGGAGATTGGCAAAAAACCAGGATTGATATTAATTGAAGATGTTGATTTAAAAAATCTTAAATTGACAGAATCTTCTAGTGTTAAACGATTGATTTGAGAAAAACAAAGAAAATATTAATTAGTCCATTGAATTGGGGACTTGGTCATGCGAGCAGAATTATTCCTGTTATTCGTGTGTTGATAGAACTTGGTCATGAAGTGAAAATTGCTGGCAGTGGGAACTCAATTGATTATCTCAAAGCTTATTTTGATGAGTCGATGTTTTTGACAATCGACTCACCTGTTGTTCGTTACGGTAAAAAACAAGCAATTGGACCTGGTTTCGTTTTTAGCTTTTATGAATTTATCAAAGGTATATTAAGAGATAGACGAGCTTTAAAAACACTTTGTGAAAGATACCAGTTTGATGTTGTAATTTCTGATAATCGCCCAGGATTATATTCAAAAAAAATTCTATCTATTTATATTACTCATCAGTATAATGTATTAACTCGAAAACCAAAATCTTTGTCAGGGCGACTTGCTAGGTATGCACATCGTAAAATGTCTTCAAGGTTTGATTACTGCATTATTCCAGATACTCTTGGTAGTTTGTCGCTTGCTGGGTTTTTATCCCGTGCCGAACAAAATACTAAGAATTTATTTGTGGGCGTTTTATCAAGATTTACGGGATTGAAAATTGATCCAGAGCTGTCGGTATATGATAAAACTGATATTTTGATATTATTTTCTGGACCAGAACCTCAGCGTTCTCAGTTTGAACAAATATTATTGAACAAGTTTGAAAATACAAGCAGCCGTATTGCAATGGTTAGGGGAGTGGTGAATGATGAATCTGAAATAAGTGAATTCTCAAATAAGTTGCAAGTTTATGACAATCCAGCAGATACAGTATTATTTGGACTTATTAAAACAGCCTCATTGATAATTTGTCGTAGCGGATATTCCAGCTTGATGGATCTTGCTGTATGTCAACGTAAGGCTGTACTTGTTCCAACACCTGGGCAACCCGAACAAGAATATCTTGCTAAATTATTTGAATCTAAATTTGGATTTATTGTCTGCGAACAGCATAAAATTAAAGGGCTTGAATTAGTGAATATTAAATTGGATGATAGTTGGAATTATCCTTACGATACAGATAAATTAAAAAATGTGTTAGATTTGTGTCTTAAATAGTGCCAGCAAGAATTACAAAAAAAATCATGTGTTTTGTTTTTTTGCGAACATTAAATAATTGATAGTTTAATCTTGATTTAAATTGCAAATGAAAGTATGTGGATTTACATTTATCAGAAACGCTATAAAGTTTGATTATCCTGTAAAGGAGGCAATATTGTCGATTTTACCTTTATGTGATGAAATTGTTGTAGCTGTTGGTAATTCTGAAGATAACACTTTAGAACTAATTAGAAATATAGCTCCAGATAAAATAAAAATCATAGAAACTGTTTGGGATGATAGCTTAAGAGTGGGGGGCAAAGTGCTTGCAGTTGAAACAGACAAAGCTTTCCAAGCTATTGCTAATGATTATGATTGGTGTTTTTATATTCAGGGTGACGAAGTAATTCACGAAAAATATATTGATACAATAAGATCCTCAATGCAAAATTATCTTTATGACGAGCGTGTTGACGGACTGTTATTTAACTATCAACACTTTTACGGCTCTTATGATTATGTTGGAGAGAGTTATCGTTGGTATCGTAGAGAGATTAGAATTGTGCGGAATAATAAGAGTATTTATTCATTTCGTGATGCTCAAGGATTTAGAAAAGACAACGATAAAATGTTACGTGTGAAACAGATCGATGCTTTTGTTTATCATTATGGTTGGGTAAAAGATCCTGCGGCAATGCAAAGAAAGCAAGAGGAATTTAATAAACTTTGGCACGATGACGATTGGGTAAATGCGAATGTTAGAAAAGCTGATGAATTTGATTATTCTGAAATTGATGTTTTAAAAAGCTTTGACGGAACTCATCCGAAAGTAATGCGTTAGCGTATTGCCGAAACAAATTGGAAATTCGATTATGACTTATCATGCAATAATATGCGGTTTAAAGATAAGCTCAAAAAGTTTCTTGAGAATATAGGTGTTAGTTTTGGTCAATATAAAAACTACAAACTATTAAGATAAAAAAATAGGCTTTAATAATTTAAAGCCTATTTTTTTATCTTATAATTGTTTTATGACTAAGGTTTGGGTACTAAAGTTTGAGTTTTGTATCCTACCTCAGTGTATGAGTTTCCTAAACTATTAACAGTAACGACTTTAAAGCTTTCGACATCTTGATCCATTATTATTTGTTTGTTTTTCAACATCCTTAGTGTCCAAATAGTGCTATACTCACCGTTAGCATAAGCTTGAGAGCTGGCATATGTCGATGCTAGAATTGGCACAGGGGTTTCTTCATCTTCGTCAGATTCAATTAGTTCATAAACAAATGTTTTTGATTGGGTGTTCTGAATAACAAGTGCAAGTCTTTCTTTGTTTTTATAGTCATCAATGTTATTTAGAAAATTCCAAGTTCCTTTCATTGACTCTTGTACTTTGGTTGTAGTAGTAATTATTATGTCTTCATTTGTTATATCATTAGTAACCTCATCGTATTCATATTCCAAAGTTTGTGTAAATCTGCCGTCATTATAGAAAATGATTTCGTTACGACCTTCTAAAACCCTCCCTTTTAGTTCTTTCACACTGTCAGTACCTACTATGCGGATTGTTCTATCCCATGTCGTATTATCAGTGATATTTGTGACTGTTAGTAATTCATTTACTTCATCGTCACTCTTTATGTCCCATGTTAAGGCTTGTATTTGCCACTCTCCTGTAACTCTAGCTTTGCGAGTGTACATTGAAAGAAATGGGTCTTCCGAACCTTTCTTAAAACAGCTCGTTGTAAAAATAGGGAGAATGATTATCATCCCAAGCAATATCAATGTTAAGTGTTTTTTTGTTGTATTCATAATATAATTGCTTACTGTATCAATTCTACAAAAGTAAATTCTTTTTTAATATTTTACAAATAAATACAAATATTTTTAAATTATAGTGTTTTTAAAATAAAATATGCTCAAATGCTGTTTTTTTTATTCATATTCTGCTGATTACTCAAAAGAATTGTGTAAAAATACGTTTTATTTTTTTAGTAACAAAATTATTTTTACTTAATTTAGGAAATTGTTTTTTTTGTGTTCCAGCAGTGATAGTTAGGATTTAAAAATAACTTGCAAATTGTCTCGAAACTAAAATTAAAGTCTTAATTTTGCGAGGTTGATAAAAATTGATAAAATGGTAATTAATAAGAAAGAATTATCGGCAAGAATAAAGCTAGGGGTAATGTTAATATCTCTAGTGCTTATTGCTTTAGTGGTTACAAGTTTGATATTTTCGTGGTCGAAAGATCACTTGGTCGAATATATATTAGGTGGAGCATATATTCTTTTTATGACCTTTGTATTTATTAAGAATTATAATTATGTGTATTATAATTCTGATGGACCAAAGATTATTATTAGGTATATACCTTTACGACCTCTTGCTGCTGGAAATTATTCAGTCGAAATACCTCGGCGAGATTTTGTAAAAGCTGAGTTAAAAACAGGTTTTTGGGGATTAAGTAAGAACTTGTTATTATATGTTAGATCTTCGCATGGTGTTGCAAAGTTTAAACCAATTAGCTTAACCATAATGTCGAAAAAGGAAATAAATGAAATATTAACCGAATTGTCAAATATTAATAATTAAAAGATATGAAAAAAATAATTGTTACTGCTTTAGTAATTTTTATTGGGTACGGACTAATCGCACAGGATTATAAAGCTGCAATCGGAATTAGAGGTGGTGTGGCTCAGGGAATAACTTTTAAAACAGCGGTTGGAGGTAATACTGCTTTTGACCTTATTGTTGCAAATCTTTATCAGGGTTTAAGTTTAACTGCTTTGTATGAAATTCATTCACTTGATGTTTTTGGAGTTGATAATTTAGCCTTGTTTTATGGTTTTGGTGGGCAAGTTGGATTTTATAATTCAACTCATTATCCTAAATATTTGGCAGATTATTCAAGTCGTATTATTTTGGGTGTTGCAGGTGTTGTTGGAATAGAGTACACTTTTGATGAAATTCCTATTAATTTGAGTGTAGATATCGTACCTTCATTTAATTTGGTGCCAGGGTTTAAGTACTGGCAAAGAGGGGCATTGTCTATTCGTTATGTTTTTAAATAACTAATGGTATCGGAAGACAGATTATATAATCTTGCAATTTCATTTTTACCTGGGATTGGTGATGTTAATGCCCGTAAATTAATTTCTAGGTTTGGGGATATTAAAAAACTATTTAACTCTCCACTTG
This sequence comes from Bacteroidales bacterium, assembly GCA_028701945.1. Taxonomy (GTDB): domain Bacteria; phylum Bacteroidota; class Bacteroidia; order Bacteroidales; family ML635J-15; genus Bact-19. The sequence continues at coordinate 713 of JAQVPT010000121.1, read as the reverse complement.
GAGATATAAAAAAAACTCCTGGAATTGGAGATTTGGCTGCACTAAAATTGTATAATGGATTTTCCGTAGCTTTGCAATTAGCACAAGAAGAGCTTGAATATATTTATTCAAATGATGTTGAGTTTGTAAGTCTTCTTGATGAGGAATACCCTAAACGTCTTCTAGAATGTGATGATTCTCCAGTTGTATTGTATTATAAAGGTAAGCCTAATTTTAATGCTGCCAGAATTGTTAGTATTGTTGGTACGCGTAATGCCACTAAATATGGTACAGATTTTTGTAATCAGATAGTTGGTCAAATTGCCGAAAAATATCCGGAAGCTGTTATTGTTAGCGGCTTAGCTTATGGTATAGATGTGGCAGCTCATAAGGCAGCACTTGAACACGGGCTTAAAACTTGGGCGGTTTTTGGACATAACCTTAAAACCGTTTATCCAGCGGCACATAAGAGAATCGCGAATAAAATTATTGATATAGGTGGTGCAGTTATTAGTGATTATAATCACAATTCTGTTACTGACCCTGGTAATTTTGTGAGGCGAAATCGTATTGTGGCAGGTTTGGCTGATGTGCTAATAATTGTGGAGTCTGGATTAAAAGGCGGAAGTATTGTTACTGCAAATATCGCAAATCATTATAATCGTGATGTCTTTGCGGTGCCAGGTAGCATAAATTCTATTTATAGTGCTGGTCCCAATAGGCTTATTAAAACC
>JAQVPT010000120.1 GCA_028701945.1 Bacteroidales bacterium | reverse complement strand
GATTTTAAAGGAATAAAAATGCATGCAATTGATGCAGAATTTAAAACCAATGTGTTTTTACCAAATTATTTAGGATTAGGCAAAGGCGTGAGTATTGGGTTTGGAGTAGTTGAAGAAAAACGAAATATATCAAAAAATGAAAATTAATAATCCACGCAGTGAGTGGAGAATTTATATGATGAAATAAAAATGTTTAAGTTAGAATTAAATTATAATTTATGAAAAAATATCTATATGGAGCTGCAGTTCAAGGAATACAAAGTTTTATTTTTGGGACGAATAAGCTCCAAGACATCGTCGGAGCCAGTGAATTGGTAAATGAAATATGCGACAAAGCATTTGAAAAATTTGAAGGTTCGGGTAAATCAATTGTTAGAGCTGCAGGAAATATTAAACACATTTTTACAGAAATTCATGAGTGTGAAAAAGCCGTTAGAGAATTTCCCAAGAAAGTGATGGAAATAGCACCTGGTATTACTATTTCGCAGGCAGTAGTTACGATAGAAACTGATTTTGAGGAGGCTGTCAATTTATTGGAAGAAAAATTAAAAGTGCAACGCAACAGACCATACAATAGTACAACTCTTGGACTAACAGGGATCAGGCGTGCCAGAAATACTGGAATGCCAGCTGTTAAAGAAGAAGGAAAAGATTATCTTGACATAGCTACTCTGAAAAAGAGGAAAGTAGCTTTTAATGCAAATTCTAAACTTTGTAGTAAAATCTTTGGTGACATTAACAAAATTGAAGAAAAAATCACCCTACAAGTTGATAAAATTCCTTCAAAAAATGACTGGATTGCAGTAATACATGCTGACGGCAATGGGTTAGGACTTGTTGTACAGAAAATTGGAAAAGACGAAAATCTTTTGAAAGAATTTTCAGAAAACCTTAATGAAGCTACTGTTAACGCAGCGCAGGAAGCATACAAAGTAGTTAACGATAAGTACAAATTAATAGAACTTGACTTTATCCCAATTCGCCCAATTGTTTTGGGTGGTGATGATTTGACAATAATTTGTAGGGCTGATGTTGCTATTGAATTTACTCGGAAATTCCTTGAGGAGTTCGAAAATCAAACTAAACAACTTTTGGGCGATGTGTTGAAAAAGGGAAATCTTTCATTTGACAAACTAACAGCATGTGCCGGTATTTCTTTTATGAAATCATCATTCCCATTTTATTATGGATATAATTTGGCAGAAGACTTGTGCAAAAAAGCTAAGGAAGACGCAAAAGATAAAAATAGACTTCAACAAGGGCTTGCTCCTTCATGTTTAATGTATTACAAAATTCAGGATAGCTTTATAGAGAGATTTGATGATTTAATAGAAAGAGAATTAACAGCTAGTGGTACTTCATTTAAGTTTGGTCCATATTATTTGGATGAAACAAAAGACAGATGGACTATTGATAAATTGATTGAAGTTTCGAAAGAATTAAATTCAAAAGAAGGGAATGCCCTAAAGTCTCATTATCGAGAATGGATGAGTGTTTTGTTTGAAAATAGTCAGCTTGCCCAACAAAAGTTAAAGAGAATGAAAACTACTTTTGAAGGTAAAAAAGTTTGTAGTTTAATCAAAGAATTAGAAAGCCAAAAAAGAGATAATTTATATCATAGCCCTGTTTATGATGTTATATCATTACATACTGTAATTAATCAAGAAACGGATAATACTAAAACTAAATAAACATGAAAAATATAAAATATGAAATAGAGTTTTTTACTGATTGGCATACTGGATCTGGATTAGCAGCCGGAGCTGATTTAGATTCCACAGTTGTAAAAGATAAAAATGGCTTGCCATTTGTTCCTGGAAAAACTATTAAAGGTTTGCTACGAGAAGCAGTTGAGACTTTATGTTCCGCTAATGATAATGTAAATAATGCTTTTGGACATTTTGATGATAAAACTAAGCACATAAAAGGCACAATGTTTTTTACAAATGCAGTTTTGTCTGAAGTTGAAAGAGATATAATTCTTAAAGAAAATCTTAAAGCACATTTGTATAGTGCGATTTCATCTACTGCAATAGATGATGATGGTATTGCCAAAGATCATAGTTTAAGAAAAATTGAAGTTACTGTGCCTTGCAAATTGTATGGCGAGATATTAGATGTTCCGGATAATATTTTTGATGATTTAGTTAATGGGTTGCGATTTGTTAAACGACTTGGTGTTAATAGGAACAGAGGTTTGGGACGATGCAAGTTTTCGATAAATAATGATAAGGAGGTAAAATCATGAAAGTATTACAATTCAGATGCAAATTAATTACAGATGTAATAATAAATCAAAAAGCGGCTACTGAAGGAAATCAAGAGAGTCTTGATTTTATCCCCGGTAGTAATTTTCTTGGGATAGTAGCTCAGAGTTTATATAGGGAGGATAATTATTCTGAAGCATCAATCATTTTTCACAGTGGCAAAGTGCGATTTGGTGATGCTCATCCTGCAATTTCTAATATCAGGGGGCTAAGAGTTCCTGCTGTAATGTCCCATCCAAAAGATGACAAAGAAGTTTTTTATATTATGCATGATAATAAAGAACTACAACTAAAACAATGTCGTTTGGGGTTTTATTCCTTTGAAAACAATAAGGGATATGAAATTCCTGTTGATAAGTCTTTTGCAATTAAATCAGCATACGACCGAAATAGTCGCCGATCAAAAGATGAAGCCATGTATGGATATCAGTCAATAAATGCTGAGACGACGATGTTTTTTGAAGTCGAATTTGACAATGATGTTGATAGTGAAATTATCGAAAAAATCAAACAGAAAATCACAGGACAAAAACGAATCGGGCGTTCAAGAACAGCGCAATATGGTTTGGTCAATATTGAAGAATACAAATTTGAAAATATACCATCTCAAAAAAACGAAAATGGCATTGTTGCTGTTTATGCAGACAGCAGACTGATATTCATTGATGAAAATACAGGACTTCCAACATTCAGGCCAACACCCAAACAATTGGAAATTGATGCCCCCGTTGAGGCTATGATTTGGGAGCTCTCACAAGTGCGAACCTTTCAATATGCACCATGGAATTTCAAACGGCAGACCCGCGATGCTGACCGATGCGGAATTGAAAAAGGCTCGGTATTTTATGTAAAATCCTCATTATGCCCTAAAACATCGCAATATGTGGGTTCTTTTAAGAACGAAGGTTTTGGAAAGGTTATTTATAATCCAGAGTTTTTAGACGCAGATGAAAATTATAAGGCTGTTTTTCAACTCAAAAAATCAGATGATCTTGATAAGAATAAACAGCAGGATAATAAAAATGAAATAACACAAAACTCCGGAACGCAACTTATAACATTTTTAAAGCAGCAACAATTTCAAGAAAAACTTGAATTTGACACTATTGAACTTGTGAATGAATTCGTTGTCAAGAACATATCCGATTACAAAGGCAAAGAAAGTTTTGCATCACAATGGGGCAACATCAGAAAAATTGCTATGCAATATAAAACAAAAACTGAAATAGAAAGAGAGTTGTTTACAAAAGCAAAAAGCCGAGATGGTAAAGAAATTCCTGATGCATATTTAACACATGGTGTAGCTAAAGAAAAGTGGGATGATAGAAATAGACGGAACAAACTGAAAGACTTCTTTGCTAAACCAGAATTATCTGATAAAAACATACAGTTCGCAATTATAAACCTTGCCGCTGAAATGGCAAAAATTTGTAGGAGGACAAAAAATGCAAAATAATATATACACAAAAAGATACCTAGCTCGTGTAGTTTTGGAAGCAGAAACTCCACTATCTGTCGGTTCGGGGAATATTGATATTATTACTGATGCTCCTGTGGCGAGAGATGTTAATGGGTTTCCATATTTACCCGGTACAAGCATCTCTGGAATTTTGAGACATGCAATAGGAGAAAATAATGCAAAAGTTTTTTTTGGGTTTCAGGAAACTGCCAAAGAAAAAGCAGAAAGATTAAAGCAAAAATACAAACCAATTGATAAATTAGATAGCATTGATATTGGCTCAAAAATAATATTTACGGAGGGTAAAATGTTGGATAGCAAAGGTGTTCCTATTGACGGTTTGCAAAATATTGATTGGGAAAACGATTATTTTTCAAAATTTAAGTATCTACCTATTAGGCAGCATGTAAGGATTGATGCTAAAGGAGTTGCAGCTCATGGAGCTAAATTCGATGAGGAAGTCGTTTATAAAGGCACTCGTTTTTGTTTTGAAATTGAATATGTTGCTGAAAAGGATGAAGATGAAGCAAATTTTCAAAATGTTTTGAAACAACTTAGCTCAAAAACAATTCGATTTGGAGGTGGAACAAGAAGTGGTTTTGGAGAAGTAAGTATAGTTGAGGTTAAAACAAGACTAATTGATTTTTCCAAGCAGATTGAATTAAACGATTATCTCGAAAAATCATCTTCTTTATTCGAAATGAAGTTTTGGGAAAACGCTTCATCTTTTGAAGAAAAAGCAAGTGATGATTGCTGGCTGGAGTATAAACTCGAATTAGAACCTGAAGATTTTTTCCTTTTCAGTTCAGGTTTTGGTAATGAAAATGCGGATTTTACACCAGTTTTTGAAGATTATATTTCATGGGAAAATGGAACAGCATTTTTTAAAGAGAAAAATGTATTAATTCCGGGTAGCTCTGTAAAAGGGGCATTATCGCATAGAACCGCATTTTATTATAATAAGAACAGAGGTGTTTTTGTAGAAAAATTAGAGACAAATGAAATTGAAAAATATATAGGCAAAAACAATGTTGCTGTTCGGACACTTTTTGGTTCAGAGGGAGACAAAGTAAGCGGTAAAACTGAAAATCAATATCGTGGCAATGTATTAATTTCAGACATTATCTCCAAAAAAGAGTTTGATACAAAAGTTCTGAATCATGTTTCCATAGATCGTTTTACCGGCGGTGCCATTGATGGTATGTTATTTAGTGAGGAAACTATTTATGGTAAAGGATCAAATTTTGAGTTAAAAATACTAGTTAACAAAGCTGTATTTAATAATGATTATGGCAAGACTATAAAAGAAGCATTTGAATCAGCCCTTAATGATATTTGCACTGGAATGTTGCCACTGGGAGGTGGTGTAAATCGCGGAAATGGAATTTTTAATGGAAAACTTATTAAACCAGAATAAAATGAAAAAGATAGAAAAATCAAAATATGAAGGCTATATTTGGTGGAGTAATAAGTCGACTCCCGAAGTTTTAAAAAACGCCGAATATGAAAGAGAGCTTATTGATGGAGAAAATCCATTTGTTGTTGAAGCTCAATTATGCGATGGTTTAAATTCAATTAGTGTCAAATATAGTGATGGCGAATATCTTGTAAATAAGTTTGATGTAAGTGCAAAATCATCAGATAGCTTTGTGTATTCAGAACAAAAATACATCGCAAACTTTGACAAAGTGTTAGGTCTTCAATTTCGTCAATATTGGCGTGAAAAAGAAGATAATCAATGTAATAATATGAAAGTTTTACAACCAGCGGAATTGGTTTTTGTAGGTTTTACTAAAAATAATAAGGAGGAATAAGTTATGAGTATAAAGTCACCATATAATTTTGTGCCTGTTTCTGATGATGTTTTTTATCCTAATTGGGCAGATAAAATCTCACATGATGTACCTTTTAAAGATGGGATTAGTGGGTCAATTGAACTTGAAGTTAAAGCTGAAAGCCCTGTTTTTGTCAGAAACGGTCATGTAAGAAGTGATGCCGATGAAGGAAATTTGAAGTACAATTCTTTTTGCAATATTAATGGTAAGTATTTTATACCTGCTACAAGCCTTAAAGGATGCATTCGGAATGTTCTAGAAATAATTAGTTTTAGCAAAATGCGAGTAAATAAGAACATGAAATTTGCTCAAAGAGAGTGGGATAATGAAAGACTTTATCCATTAAAGCAACAACAGAGTAATTTACTTTGTGGTTGGTTGAAACGGGAAGGGAACAATTATGTTGTTATCAATTGTGGTAAGCCATACAGAATTGCGCATACACGAATAGATGAATATATTAATTCTAAAGGTTTTAACAATAATGTTTTTAGACGTAACTTCTCCAAAAATGAGGGTATTGATTTAAGAAATAATGTAGATGTTAACGGTAAGTCTTTTGACCCTAAAACAGCAGCTTATAAATATGAAATGTTGAAAAACTTCAATCTTGGCAATTTGAATTTTGAACTAGATGATGAATATTGTTGTGAGTACAAAGATAATCGCTTAAAAGTATCAAATTCCGGCGAATTCAAAGGAACAATAGTTCTTACCGGCCAACCTGACAAGTGGATATTTCCTAGACCTAAAAAATTAACTAAAGGTGCAGGTAAATTTTACGAGTTCGTATTTATTGAGCCTAATAAAGAGGAAAAGTATGAAATATCAGAAAGAGATTTTAATCATTTTAAGTTTATTTATTCAGAATCAGCAGAGTGGGATAGAGTTAATAAATTACTGAATTCCAATCAAAATATTCCTGTTTTTTTTCGCGTTATAAAGAATGATAATGCATACAATATCAAGGATTTTGGTCTCGCATTTCTTTATAAATTGCCTTTTGATAAAGCACCATATGAAACCCTACCAGAAAACCATAGAAATAACTGTTTTGACATGTCTGATTGCCTTTTTGGTGGAATTCATGATAATCAAAGTTTAAAAGGTAGGGTGCAATTTAACCATGCAATGACTAATAATGCTGAAATTGATAATAAGTTATACTTTACACTCGGTTCTCCAAAGGCTTCTTACTATCCAAATTATATTGAGCAAAATGGCAAAAATGGTAAAACAGAGGAATATTTAACATATAATGATAGCAAAATACGCGGATGGAAGCGGTATCCTCTTAAAAATAGCATTTGGGGAAATAAGGAAGATTTCAATAAAAAGCTTGACACAATAATGATTCCAGTAAAAAAAGATACTGTATTTAAATCTAAAATAAGGTTCTTTAACTTGAATACAGTAGAGTATGGAGCTCTATTATCTGCTTTAACTTTTCATACTAATGATAATTGTTTTCATCAAATTGGACAAGGTAAGCCGAACGGTTTAGGGCAGATAAGCATTAAATTAACTAAGATAAATACTGACAAAGAAATTCCTATAAAAAAAGCATTAGGGATTTTTGAATATGTTATGAGTGAAACCTTGGGATTTAAATGGTCAAAGAATAAGTCAATTATAGAATTGGTAACACTTTCTTCCGTTCCCGTGTCAGCAGATGATGTATTATTTCATTATATGAAAATGTCTACAACTCGGGATGAAAATGAGTTCTTAACTGCAAAACAACACAATGAGTTTTTACAAACATTTACTGAATTATCAAATAAAAAGACACACCCAACATCTTTTTATGATATTTTAAATGAAGAGGATATGCATTCGATTCAAGATTATTTGCCTCAAAATATTCGTTTAAGCAACCAATTCAATTCCCTCATTTCTCAAGCCCAAATCTATTACCAAAACAATGAAAACAAATCAGCTCTTTTGCTAATTGAACAAGCAGAAGCTTTAGATCTAGATAATGTTTCGCATCACAAACTCAAACAAGATGTATTAAAAGCTATCGAAATACAAACTAAACTAGAAGAAATTGAAGCATTTAAACAGCAAGAAGCAGAAAAACGCAAAGCCGAAGCCGAAGCAAAACTTTCATCAGGGTTGGAAGCATATCTCGAGGAAAAAAATCTGAAAGATGAGTTTAAGGTAAAAGGTTTTAAAATGCTAAAAGCTAAAGTTGAAAAGTATTTAAAAGATTCTGCCCAAACAAAACTACCAGAAAGTGAATGGGAGTCTTTAGAGCAAAGCATTAAAAGGGTTTATGATGGTTTGCAATCAGGTGATAAAAAAGTGTGGCAAGAATTTGAAAATAACAAAATATGGATAGAGATTGCCACTTGGACCACAGTCGATTTTGCAAAAAATATTTATAATAACCTTTTTTAATCCATGCTTACATCAAAACAAATATTAAAGTTATTATCCGACCTCGAAAGCGACAGGGTAGAACGAACGATATCGACCCACAATACAGATAAGTTTTGTGAGGCAGTATGTGCTTTTGCTAATGATATTGCCAATCATAATAAACCCGGATATTTAATTATTGGAGCAAGGGATAATGGAGAATTGAGCGGATTGAAAGTGACAGATGAGCTTTTATTGAATTTAGCATCTATTCGTTCGGATGGTAATGTTTTGCCACAACCTGCTCTCACTGTTCAAAAATACAGTTTTGATGGAGGCGATTTGGCTGTGGTCGAGGTGCAGCCGTCAGTATTAACACCTTTACGGTATAAAGGAAAAATATGGATTCGGATTGGTCCTCGAAAAGCTATTGCAAACGAATCGGAAGAAAAAATTTTAATCGAAAAACGTATTTCACAAGCTGGGACTTTCGATACATTACCTTGTTTGGATGCAACATTGGACGATATTAAAACGGATGTTTTTTCGTCTTTTTATCTACCAAGAGCAATTGATAAGGATATATTAAAAAGCGAAAAACGTAGCATTGAATATCAGTTAGCTTCATTAAGGTTCTATGATCTGAGATATAACTGTCCAACTTATGCTGCTATTATTTTGTTTGGTAAAAACCCAGAATACTTTTTGCCGGGGGCATACTTGCAGTATGTTAGATTCGTTGGAGATAATATGGCAACTGATGTCGTTTCTCAATACAAATATTCGGGAAATTTATGTGAAATATTACCGAAACTTGATTCTTTTGTGGAGACATCTGTTTCAGCATCCAGACCTGTTCCTGTTTCAGCATTGCGCGAAGAGAATATTCGTAATTATCCACATTTGGCAATTCGTGAATTATTAATGAATTCTCTAATGCATCGTGACTATCAAACAAATACCCCTGCGAGATTTTATGAGTTCAATAGGAGTATCATGATTTCTAATCCTGGCAATCTTTATGGAAATGCTCGCCCCGAAAATTTCCCTGCTGTTAATGATTATAGAAATCCAATAATTTCTGAGGCAATGAAAGTATTAGGTTTTGTAAATAAATTCAGGCGGGGAATTTATCGTGTTAAGGATGAATTGAAAGCAAATGGAAATCCTGAGCCAATATTTGATTTCTCTCTACTAACTGCTTTAAGTGTTAATGTTCGGATTTCAGATAAATTTGTTTTGTCAAAAACTTATGAACTCGATAAGTCTCAGTTAAACCCCCAGTTAGACCCCCAGTTAGACCCCCAGTTAAATTTTGTGAATAAATCAATTATGAATAAAATTTTAAAGTTTTGTTTTACTCCTCATTCAGCGACAGAAATTTCACAATCGTTTCTGATAAAGGATAAATCTTATTTTAGAAAAAAGTATATAATTCCTCTAATGGAAAGTGGTCTTTTAGAAATGACTATTCCAAATAAGCCCAATAGTCGGATGCAAAAATATAAAACAACTTTAAAGGGAAAAAGAAGTCTGGAAATTTGACAAAATAATATATATATGGATCGCTACATAAACCAACTAATCGAAGACTTTGCAAAAGCCGAAGCAAATCCAATTTCAAATGCTGAATTTGGGCAATTGGATGTGGATTTTGAAAAACTAATGTTTGAAATTGAACAGCGGCAAACAGTATCTTCAGTACAATTGTTTAATGTTAGTTACGAAGAATTACCTCCAGTTGAAAGACTCGATAAAATGCAAATTCAAAAATTGTTGTTAGCCATTTTCAATGCTTTGTCGGCAAAAGGAACAAGTGTTTCTATT
>JAQVPT010000119.1 GCA_028701945.1 Bacteroidales bacterium | reverse complement strand
TAAAAATAAACTAGTAGTTATTAATAACAAATGTAAATAAATTGTAAAACCAGTTTATGATTCTATTGTACAATTTGATGTGTGTAAAACCAATTGGGCAATGATTAAAATTGGCAATAAACTAGGATTCATTAATAACAAAGGTAAAGAAGTTGTAAAACCTGTTTATGATTCTATCGGGCAATTTGATGTGTGTAAAATCAATTGGGCTATGATTAAAATTGATAGTAAACTAGGATTCATTAATAACAAAGGTAAAGAAGTTGTAAAGCCAGTTTATGATTCTATTGGACAATTCGACGTATATCATTACAATTGGGCTTTAGTAAAAATAAATAACAAAGAAGGTTTTATAAACACTAAAGGAGATTTTATTCCAAAAAACAATTGAAAACTACATTTTTCAGACACTATAGAATCGTTAATCCAAATCAGGTTTTACTGTTTTGTTTAACTCAGATATATACTTAAGAATATCATCTTTTCCGATTCCTTTTACCGACGAACTCACAAATATTTGCGGGAGATTTTCCCAATATTTTAGTAACTCTAATTTATAATCAGCAAGACTCTTTTCAAGATTGTTGACTCCAAGTTTATCACATTTTGTAAAGATTAAACTAAAAGGAACAGAATTATTACCCAACCAACTAATAAATTCGATATCAATTTTTTGAGCAGGGTGTCGGCTATCAATTAGCACAAAAAGAGTTACAAGATTTGTGCGTTGAAAAATATATCCTTCAATCATACTTTTAAATTTGGCTCTTAAAGTTTTAGGTAATTTTGCATAACCATAACCAGGCAAGTCAACCAAATACCACGATTTATTTATCATAAAGTGATTGATATGCTGTGTTTTACCGGGTGTTGACGATGTTTTAGCCAAGCCAGCATTGTTTGTTAGCATATTTATTAACGATGACTTACCAACATTTGATCTACCAATAAAAGCATATTCATTAAGATTTGCTTCGGGGCATTTTGTCAAATCAGTATTCGACATTAAAAATTCGGCTGTTTTAATTTGCATAGCTTTTATTTATTAGTAATTATTTCTTCAAGGAAATCATAAAGTTTTTCTTCATTGTAGGGTTTGGCTACAATATTCATTTTATTGTCTATAATAATCATCCATGGGGTCGCAAACACGGCATAATCCATAACAATACTACCATCCCAGCCTTGACATTGACAAATTACTTTCCAAGGCATTTTATTATCGCGTAAGTAACTGTCTAGCAAATCATTATCTGAATCAATGGAAATTGCAACAATATCCATATTAGCCTCAGCAAAAACAGATTGAGCTGCTGCCAAACGTGGCAAAGAAACCTGACAATGTCCACACCATGTGGCCCAAAATATCAAAAGGGTATAATCAGTTTTCATCTCAGACAAAGTAAAAATATTACCTTTTTGGGTTTCAGAAACAATTTCTGGAGCTGTTTTCCCGATTGCTAATTTAGTATTATTCTTTATGCGTTGCTTTAGATTATCGTTATCTGCACTACAAAAATCGCCATAATCCATGCTAAGTTTATAAGCTGCTTCGTTAAGCGAAAGCGATTCAAATCCCGATAAAATATACTCTAATACATAATTAAATATTACTGGTTCACCAAAAAATATTTTATCAAGAATTACTTTTGCTGCACCATAATAAACATCTTGATTGTTACTTTTATACAATTTAAAATAATTAAGAACTAAACTGGTATAAGCATCAGAGTTTAACAAATCAATATCATCAATTGAATAAAATTCAAAATAGTTTTTCTTTAGATATTCGAGTTTTTCATAAGCATCGAATTTTCGGGGTACAGATATTTCTTTCAGCATACTCAGGTATCTACCTGCAAAACTTTCAGGATTAGACTTTATTGCTTTTGTAATATTATTATTTTTAAGTTTTCTTTCATGCAACAACTCCTTTTCAATTTTATCATAAAAATTACCTGAAGGATATATCTCTAGTAACTGAACCAAAACATCAATTTTATAATCATAGATATAGTTATCAATTAGATATGAATAAAATTGCATATTTTCAGCAGATTTCAAAACCTCCAAATTATATTGTGGATTTTCAGGTTTGGTTCTAATATGGATGTCTTCACCGTTATAAATAATGTCAAAATAGTCTTGGTTTTCCAAATATATTCTGTACAAACCTTTTTCTTCTTCGGTAAATTGGAATCTAAAATTACCATCGGAACCTGTTCGCACAGTAGAAATAACTTTACTTTCATCGCCAAATTGCTCACAAATATTTAGTTCTCTATTAGGGTATTGGTCAATTACTCCCGTAAAACTATATTGTGCCGAAGCTGCGAGCGACATCAGTATTACTATGTTAATCAAATATGCTTTAATCATTATCAAATATTTATCAATAAAAAAAAAGGCTGTTTAAGGGATTTCCCTTTACACAGCCTTGCAAAAGTAATTGTTATCTTTTATTTTTTACATGTTTCGCACCATAATTTCTTCACTTCGCTATTTACAAAGGTTTGAATTGACAATTTGTCTCCTTTAAAAAGATCGCAGAAGAACTTAGAATCATGTTGTTTTATTTTTTCCATAGCGTAATAAAAACTCTTGGAATGAACTTTATATTCTACTTTTGAACAAGCAGTAGCATAAGATGTTAAAAGCACAAATGGAACTTTATCATCAAAAATCCAAGGCTCTAATAATTTTACGGCGTATTCATAATCTCCGTGATTAATGAAAACAGATGATAACTTTAAAGAATTTTCCCATGTCAACTCTTCAAATTTAATAATTTCCTTTATTTTATTTACACTTTTCGTAACATATGGATGGTCATAACCTAATGAGTCCTTATATATATCCATTACCTGATATTGAAGCTCAATATTTAACAAATCAACAAGTTCGACATTAATAGGTGTATTATAGATTCTGTTTATTCTGTCCTGAATTTTACTAGCATAGTCCTCATTTTCAAGTCCCAACAATGTAACCTCACACAACACATCATTATATTCAACATAAATATTTTCTTGGTCTAAAGTATTCAGATCATTTATTTTCTCGAGATATTCTTCATCTAAAGCATCTTTAAAAATAAATTGTGTTAACCAAATTTTATTCATATTTAGCCCAACATACTCTTTTCCTTGTGGAATTCTCATATCTGAAACAGCTTGTTCATCGTACAGTCCTTCGACCACACGTTTAAGAATATATTTTTGTATTGCAAGAGCTTTATTGAGTTGTTTTGCTGCAACCGCTTTATTAAATTGGTCAACAACATATCGTTGTTCTTTACCATCATTAAGGTCGTAAGTTACCCAAATAACTACGTCTGCATACCTATGCTGCTCAAGTAGAAATTCCATTTCTTTAGCATGTGCATTTACGTAATTAATAGCCTGTTCGAGTTCCATTTGACAGATCTCATCGTAAATTGTGCCTTTAGCATCAGCCTTTAGAGCCTCAAAGTTTGGTTCAGTAACAATTGAATCTACTATACTAGCATTTTGATTTTTCTCAAAAGCTTTAACAATGCTTTGCGCTCTTCTTTTTTGCAAGGTTTCATTTGCTTGACGCGTACCTTCTAAAGATGAATATGCTGCAATGTATATCTGATTAATAATAAAATCGGGTTCGTTCAGAGCATTAAGCACAGGAATCATATCCTCTGGGTGATAATCGAATTTTGCCTGCTCGAAAGGGATTCTAAATTTAAGCTCTGTACTTGTAGCAGTAGGTGCATACCCTGGAACTCCTGGAGGAAGAACAGTATCTGGTAGAAGTCCAATTTCTGGAACAAAATCATAAAACTTATCATCGACATAAGATGGCGGTACATTGTAACACACCGATTTGTCTTTTATAATCATTAGATTAAGCTCTACATCTTCTGGTTTAAATTCCAAAGGCAATTCGCCCAAAATCACTTCTAGTTTAGTAACTTTATCTCGGCGTCCTTCGCCTGGTGCGATATTCTTTTTATATGTTTTTTTTGACCATACGCGTTTAGTCATATAACCAATATTAACGGCAGAGTAGTCTGCTACATTTGGTTCTCGACAGCTATTAAATTGTTCTTTTTGCACAATATCAACTGCTAATCCGTCTTTGCTACCTTTTAAAAATCTTCTAAATTTTTTAAGATCATTATATTTAAAAACAATTTCGCCATTATCATTTATAGATAGATTTTCTTGGAGATCCATATAATTTGGCATTTTTCGTCCTACTTTTTTGCAAGCTCGGTCATCATAAGGCTTCAAACCATATGTTTTTGTTGTAACAGGCACTACAAGTGAACCAACCACATTGCCAGATGGTAAAAATGATGCATAATTACCAACATACATGGAAATAAATATTTTTTTACCAGATTCCTCTACCCTACCAGAAACGCCAGCAAAGAAATATTTTTGTGAGAAAAGCGTATTAGAGTATTTACTGTCAGCCCATCTTTGGATAACTTCATCAGCCAAAGCATCATAACTAATATACTCGTTAGATATCTTTATTGTATTCCTTGATATTACTTCATCTCCAATTCCAGTACCGCCAGCAGAAATTAGCCGATCTCTGACAGTTTTATAGCGTCCACTACCATCAAGACTAGCTTTTGAATCTTCAGCCATAATAATTGCATGTTCGCGTGCAGGTCCCATCAAAAAGTCACTAGCTTCATAACCTTCGAGACCAATAGAGTCCAAATAGGTATTTAACTTATAAAACAAGACATCTTGAAACAATTTGTCATTAAATGATGCAGCATCTATTGGATCGTCGCTATAGACATCCCCGTCCATAAATCTCTTTTGTGCTTGCAAACTCATTGATACTACAAGCATTATGAGTGTAGAGAAAACAAAAAACCTTTTCATTTATGTTAATAATTTGGTTAATATTATTTTTGCCTAAAGTAATAAAATATATTTATTTAAAAAATAAAATTCTATTTTTGCTATTAACATTTTTTAAACTATGCTTGAACAAGTAAGAATAGACAAATATCTTTGGGCGGTCAGGGTTTTTAAAACCAGAACTCTCGCAAGCGATGCGTGTAAAAATAAACGCATTATTGTCAGCGATACTGAGGCAAAGCCATCGAGAATGATAAGAATAAATGATAAAATTGAGATTAAATTTTCACCTATAATAAGGAGCTTTATTGTTACTGGTCTTCTCGAAAAAAGAGTATCGGCAAGTATTGCTGTTGATAACATTAAAGAAATTACGCCTCCCGAAGAGTTTGAAAAGTTAAATTTGGCAAAAAACAATTTTGTACAACGCGAAAAAGGAAGCGGTCGTCCAACAAAAAAAGACAGACGACAAATTAATAAATTTAAAGATAAAGAAATATGATTGTTGCAAATTTTAAAAAAGAAGAAAATATTGTTGAATACATTATATACATGAGGCAGATTCAAGATATTTTACGTGCAAATAATTTTGACATTAGTAAAATTGAAGAGTTGATTATCAGTAGGTACGATGTAACAGAAACTCAAAAAATAGAAATCCGCCAGTGGTATTCAAATTTGATTATCGAAATGACCAATAACAATTTGGAAGCTTCTGGCGATATTGATGAAATAAAAAATCTGATTGACGATTTAAATCTATTGAATAAAAAATTATTAGCCGATCCTGAAGAAATAAAACATAAAGAATTGCTTCGTTGGGCAGAACCGAATATTACCGTTTATCGTAAAATATCCAAAGCAGGCGAAATATCTGATGTAGAAGTTTGCATAAATGCAATTCAAAGTCTCTTCCTTTTGAGACTAAAAAAAGAAGCTATCTCTGATGAAACGGCACAGGCAATGCAAACATTTAGTAATATTCTTGCTAATTTAGCTTTAGAATGGCACGGTGGTATGCAGTAATCGGGATGTTAGACAAACCGCAAACCGTTAATCAATTTATTTTTTGTAATTTTGGCAAACTAAACAAATTTTTATGAAATATTTAAAGAAATTGTGGATTGTCGTTTTTGTAATGTTTGGAATATCTGCTTTTTCGCAATCAAATACCGAAAAGTATAAAGCTGCTGAAGAGCTTATAGATAGTTCTCAATTTGAGGAAGCGATTTCAATTCTAAATACACTAATAGTAGCAGAGCCTAATAATTTTGATTATCAACAAAGTCTTGCATATTCATTTTTAAATTTATCAGATTACGAATCGGCAATAAACTGTTATAATATAGCCACTAAGATTAATCCAAATTGTATTAAGTGTTATTCACATTGTGCTAGAGCGTGGTTTGAATTAGGCGATTTAGATAAAGCGTGGGCGACTGTGAATCAGGGATTTGAACTTAGTGATACAACAGCACAGCTTTATATGATTAGAGGATTGATTTATCAAGCTCGTAGGGATGCCGACCATGCTATGCTTGATTTTACAAGAGCCGTTCATCTTGAAAACACAAATACTGATTATCTAATAGCAAGAGCAAATTTTTATATTCAAACAAATCAAGTGCATTTTGCATATAGCGACCTTTCGGATGCAATAGAATTAGAACCGAAAGTGCCAGATTATTACTATTATCGTGCATATATTTTGATGGGACTAAATGTCCTTGATGAGGCACTGATTGACATAAATAAAGCTATTGAATTAGATAGTACTGTTGCAGATTTTTACAATCTAAAATTTTCAATCCATTTTAGTAGGTTTGAGTATGGGCTTGCAGAAAAAAGTGTGAGAAAATCTTTAGAAATCTTCCCAGATTCATATATGGCATACACTAATCTTGGCGATTTATATTTTCAGATTAATCAATTTGAGGATTATTGCGAAGCTTACCAACAGGCCTTGCCTCTTATACCTGCCGATCAACAGGAAACGGCTAATGTAATTCGCAAAACACAGTTAAAATATTGTAACGATAGTTTAATGCCTTATTATTTTATCAGAGCTTTGAAGGCATATAATAATTCTGAATATTTAAAAGTTATAGAAATTGCTGATGCAGGATTACAAAAGATTGGAAAAAGTTCTGTTTTGGAGAATCTAAAAGCTTCGGCGTATTTAGCACTTTACGACTACAACAATGCTTTTGATTTTTTTGAGACTAGTCTGCAAAATAAAGATTTGTTAAAATCAGAGGTGATTGATTTTTATAGTATTAAACTTACTGATGAGGACATTAAGTCTGTCGCAAATTCGTATATCGTAAAATCTAATTTTGGCTTAGCAATGATACATCTCAAAAACCATGAGACAGAAGCAGCAATGCAAAAAGCAATTAAAGCAGCCGAGATGGCCGAAACAGTGCCTGATTTTGACGGTAAAGAATTTGTTTATAATGTTAAGGGACTTATTTATATTTTACAAGGAGATAATCAAAATGCACTAAAACAGTTTAATATTGCAAAAGAAAAAAATCATTTTTATCAGCAATCATTTAATAATGAGGCCCTTCTCAAAGTATTAGGGGCATGTAAATACAAGTCTAGTACATTTGAGTTCGAATATTACGAACCTGTGAAATCTATGAGGATGAAAATTCCTAACCTAAAATTAATTAAGGGTAGTGAAAATAAATTGCAGGAGGCACTTGAAATATGCAACACAATAATCGAAAAAGATAATAAAAACGCTTACGCATATTTGATAAAAGCGAAAATACTATTACTGACAAACGATGATTCATACAAACAATTTGTAGATAAAGCTGTTGAATACGGAATAAGCGAAGCTTATAAAGAATTGGGAATGAAAAATTAAACGGTTTATCGGTTTATCGGTTGATCAGTTTATCAGTTTATCAGTTTACTCCCTTCGGTCGTGAGCTCGTAGCAGAACTACTCGGTTATCGGTTGATCAGTTGATCAGTTGATTTTTGTAATTTTGTAACTAAACTTGTTTTAATGCACGTAACTCGAAATAATCGAAATAATCAGAATTACCTAGGCGGAGTAATTTCAATTATTGTGAACCTTTTGCTTTTTGCTCTTAAATATTGGGCTGGCATAGTTTCAGGATCGTTGTCGTTAATGGCAGATGCTTGGCATACTCTTTCCGATTCATTAAGTTCAATAATAATGATTGCAGGGACTAAACTCTCTTCCAAAAAACCCGACAAAGAGCATCCTTTTGGTCATGGCAGATGGGAAAATTTAGCAGCTATATTTATTGGGATATTATTGGCAATTGTTGCATATCAATTTATGCACGACTCAATTATTAAGTTGCAAGAGGGAGGTTCTGCTAAATTTGGAACAGTTGCGATTGTTGTTACTGCAATATCAATTGCTATTAAAGAGGGACTAGCACAAATGTCATTTTATATTGCACGAAAAACGAATAATTCAGCCATGAAAGCTGACGGTTGGCACCATAGGAGCGACTCAATATCTTCGGTTGCAATTATGATTGGAATATTTTTACAACCATATTTTTGGTGGATAGATTCGGCACTCGGAATTATTGTTTCTCTAATTCTTTTTTATGCAGTATTTGGCATAATTAAAGAGGCTATAAATAAAATTTTGGGTGAGCCTATAAACGAATCTATTGTAGAAAATGTTAGAAATATTATAATTAAGAAATACAATGAGGACTTAAAAGTACATCATTTTCATTGCCACACTTATGGAGAACATAAAGAAATGACGTTTCACATTAAGTTAAAACCTGACTTGTCGGTGGATGAAGCTCACAAAATTGCAACAGATATAGAAAAAGAAATAAAAAAAGAATTAAACATCACATCAACAGTGCATATTGAACCTGAAAAGTAAGAGCAGGTTGTAAATTCAAGCCGCCTTCTTACATTTATTTCTCTTTAATTGTTTGGTAATCCTTTAGCGTTTGTCAAATAATACATCAAAAGTCATTTAAATACATAAATTATTTTTTCGTACTTTTATGGAATAATTAAATATGGAGCATCTCTAAAACCGTAACTAAAAAATTAATAATATGAATTCGATTCTAGTAAAATTAAGTATTTTGTTTACAACCTTACTATTTGCAAACAATACATCATTTTTTGACAAGTCTCAGGCTGGTCCAGATAAATACCAAAAACTATGGGAACAGGTTTCAAAATATGAAAAAGACGCTCTACCAAAATCGGCATTAGAAATAGTCGAAGAAATTTATGAGCTGGCAATTTCGGAAAATAATGACAAACAAATTGTAAAATCAACCATTTTTAGAATGAAATACACAAACATTCTAGAAGAGGACGGTTACACAAAATCACTCGAAAAGCTGGAATCAGAAATAACAAAACTTACAGGAACATCTAAAGCTATGCTTCACTTGCTGCTTGCAACAATGTATTTCGACTATTACAATAATAATTCATATTTAATTAATCAACGATCTGTGAGCTCTAATTTTGAACTTATTGATATAAAAACTTGGGATAAAACCCTATTTAAAGATAAAATCATCAAAAATTATATGTTGGCTTTAGATGATAAGTTAAAGGAAATTGAAATCACTGAATACACTGAATTTATTGACTATGCAAAAGAATCTGAAAACAGATTTCCTAGTTTGTATGATTTTGTCGCACATACAATAATTGGCAAACTCTCATCAAATAATTATTACTATTATTATTATGGGAATGATGCTTCTAATGATGACAAATTAACAGAAAATGCCTATTTGGTTAAAGCAAATGACTTTGTTTTGTTGCCTGTTGAGGGTGATTCTCTTTCATATAAACTCACAATTGTTAAAGTGTATCAAAAATGGCTTTCGACAAGATTAGAAAATAAAGATGATGCGGAATCATTAATTTACACTGATTTATTAAGACTGAATTACATAAAAGCAAATCTCAATAGCAATAATAAAGATGTTTTAT
>JAQVPT010000118.1 GCA_028701945.1 Bacteroidales bacterium | reverse complement strand
TCAAAAATGGCTTTCGACAAGATTAGAAAATAAAGATGATGCGGAATCATTAATTTACACTGATTTATTAAGACTGAATTACATAAAAGCAAATCTCAATAGCAATAATAAAGATGTTTTATGGGAATCGGCACTTCTAAATCTCCACGAAAAACATTATAAAACATCCGAACTTGCAATGATAGATTATGAACTTGCGAAATATTATAACCAACTTGGAGGAAAGTACAATTTCTTAGATTCAACAACAATCAAATATCAAACATACAAAAAGAAAGCTCATAGTTTACTTTCAAAAGTTATAGAATTATATCCAAAAGCGACATATTATCCAGAATGTAAGAACCTTATCAACGAGATTGAGAAAACTAGTTTCACTTATCAAAGCGAAAAAATTGTTAAGCCAAATTCAAAATTCCCAATAAGAATAGATTATGTTAATACGGACAAACTTTACATAACAGTTTTAAAATGCGATTATGCCAAATATCTTAAAAAAGATAAATCTTATTACGAAGAAGGTTATTATTCTGAAATACTTAAAATGTCGGAAACGATAATAAAATCAAAGCTTATCGAACTACCAAAATCATCAGACTATAATACTCACAATACTGAGTACTTATGCGATGCACTTGATAAAGGTTTTTATATCATATTTCTTCATGCAAAACCTGAATTTCAAATTGAAGAGAACTACATATCCGAAAGTAAATTATTTGTATCTGATCTTAGTCTAACCACTAACAATAGCTACTACAAAAACTCAGGATACTATGTGTTTGATCGTACAACAGGACAGCCTATTGTAGGAGCAAAAATTGAGACATTCAAATACGAATATTCTTACATTAAAAGAGAATATGTTTACAATAAATTAGCCACCGAATACACTGATGAAAGTGGCTTTGCATCAATGAAAAAGTTTGATGAGAATACTTATTCAGACATAAGGCTTGACATAAGTAAAAATGACGATTTTATTTCCGAAAACACCTATTTATATTATTACGATAATTATGAAGAACAACGGGCTACTGAGATAAAAATTTTCACAGATAGAGCCATTTATCGCCCCGGACAAACGATAAACTTTAAAGCAATATGTATCGACAAAAAAAGTGAAGAAATTAAAATACTACCAAATTTTACAACAACAGTTTTTCTTTACGATGTAAACTATCAGGAAATCGCATCAAAACATCTTACTACCAACGAATATGGTAGTTTTAACGGAAGCTTCACAATCCCTCTTGATGTATTAACAGGAAATTTTCACATAAGTGCCGGAGAATTTTCACATTACATTAAAGTTGAAGAGTATAAACGTCCAATGTTTGAAGTTAAGATGTTACCTATCGAAGGTGAATACAGAATTAACGATAGCATACACGCAGAGGGAACAGCAATGACTTATGCCGGAACAGCACTCACTGATGCAAAAGTATCATACAAAATTGTACGAAACCCGATGTGGTGGGGATATTACAGCGGAGGGAGCTTTACTCAAAAAGAAATTGCTTATGGAGATGTAAAAGTTGATGATGACGGCAAATTCAAGATTGGATTTAAAGCAATTGCCGATGATTTTGGAGAAATGAACAAGAACATCTACTACTATTACACGATATCCGTTTCGACAACCGATATTAATGGTGAAACTCAAGCCAGCTCATCAATAGTTTATGTGGCAGAAAAAAGTCTAATATTATCAAATGATTTTTACGGAAATCTTGAGAAAAGTAAAATTGACAGTATAAGCGTAAACTCAAATAATATCTCAGGAGTTTTTGTGCCGGCTAATGTTAAAGTCGAAATTTTTAAGTTGAATGACCCAGGTTTACTATTGGCAAAACGCCAATGGGGGATAGTTGATAAGCCTTTGTATTCTGAACAAGAATGGCATTCAATGTATCCGGGATATGAGTTTTCGCACGAAACCGAATATAGTAATTGGACTAAAGGAGAAAATGTTTTCTCACACGAATTGATAACTAAAAAGGGGTCTAAACTCGCTTTAAAAAATGCATCACAATGGCAATCTGGAGTATATAGAATTGTTATGACCTCTAAAGACAAATGGGGTAATGACATTGAAAACACTAACGATTTTGTTCTATATGATAAAGAAAGTACAAAAATGCCATATACGGCGACTTCGTTCTTTATCGCAGACAATTATTCTGCACAACCAGGAGAAACTGTCAATCTTATTGTTGGATCTTCGTACGAAAATGTATATCTACTATATGAGCTTGAAGTAAAAGGAAAATCATACAAAAAAGAAATAATAAAATTAGATGCTGAAACCAAAAAAATCCCAATAAAGATTGAGGAAAATTATCGTGGAGGGATAAGCATCAATCTCATGTTTATCAAAGATAGCAGGCTATACAGCTCAAATCAAAGAATAGAGGTTCCATGGAAAAACAAAGATTTAGATTTAAAATTTATCACATTTAGAGACAAAACATTACCTGGTTCAAAAGAAGAGTGGAAAATAAAAATTACCGACCAAAATGGGACTATTAGCGGGGCCGAACTATTAGCCTCAATGTATGACGCTTCTTTAGATAAATTTGCGCAAAACTCATGGTATTGGGCAATCTTTCCAAATTATTATTCATATTCAAACTGGTCAGGTAACAGCTTTACTTATGGAAGTTCATCAGTATATTTTATAAACTTTTATCCCGATAATGTTCCTAAACTAATCTATAATCCAGGTTTCAATTTTTATGGGTTTAGCTATGACGGTAGATACTATGATAACGATCGTTCAGGAAGAACAAGAACAGCTGCAGCAGAATCAGCAGGAGGACTGTTAAGAAAAGAAACAATAAGCTTTTCCTCGACAGCCAAAGATGAAGAAGCAGAATTAGAAGATGGAATAATGCTAAAAAAAGATCAAACTGCACAAAATTCAATTACTTTAGAGGAGCAAACCTTAGAGAACGCACCAGCTAACAGACAAGAGAAAGCCGGAGAAAGTGATAAACGTAACCAATATGCCGAAGTACAAATAAGAAAAAACTTTAACGAAACCGCATTTTTCTATCCAAACCTTGTAACAGATAAAAATGGAGAAATCCTAATTAGCTTTACAATGCCCGAAAGTCTCACGAGATGGAATTTTATGGGTTTTGCACACACAAAAGATCTTAAACTTGGACAAATATCGAAAGAAGTTATTACCCAAAAAGAGCTTATGGTAATGCCTAACCTCCCACGTTTTTTTAGAGAAAATGACAAAATGACAATTTCCGTAAAAATCAATAATGTTTCGGATATGCTTATTGTTGGAAAATCTAATATTGAATTTTTCGATCCTATTACACTAAAAAATCTTAATGATTTATTCCTTTTAGAAAAATCTGAAATTAAAAAAATTAGCATTGAAAAAGATAAAAACATTGCAGTAAATTGGGATATAAAAATCCCCGAAGGATTAAGTGCAGTTGGTGTAAGAATCACCGCCGAAAGTAAACACCACTCTGATGGTGAAGAAAGAATAATACCGATTTTAACTAATCGCATGTTAGTAACCGAAACTATGCCACTACCTGTTCGTAAAGCTGGAACAACAGAGTTCGTCATGAAAAAACTCAAAACAAATAATTCATCAACTCTCAAACATCATCGCTACACACTTGAGTTTACAAACAATCCAGCATGGTATGCGGTACAAGCATTACCTTATATTATGGAGTATCCTTTTGATTGTGCCGAACAGACTTTCTCACGCTATTATGCAAACATTCTTGCTACACATATTGCCAATTCGGACCCAAAAATTAAACGAGTTTTTGATATCTGGAAAAATACTCCCTCATCACAAGCATTAATGTCAAATCTTGAGAAAAATCAAGAACTAAAAGCTTTGTTACTTGAAGAAACTCCTTGGGTATTAGAAGCTAAAGACGAAAATGAACGAAAGCACAGAATAGGTTTATTGTTCGATCTAAATCGTATGAGCATGGAAAGTAACTCAGCGCTTACAAAGCTTCAAAAACAGCAAAAATATAATGGCGGATGGGCATGGTTCGACGGAATGCCAGAAAGCTGGTATATCACGCAACATATTGTTACAGGAATGGGACATTTGGATAATCTTGGAGTTACTTATGTTAAATCTGATTCCAAAACATGGAATATGACAAAAAAAGCAATTGAATTTATTGATGGAGAGCTAGTTGATAGTTACAATCATCTTAAAAGATACTGTGATGAAGATTGCATGGAAAAAGACAATATATCGTATATGCAAATTCAATATCTCTACGCACGTTCATATTTTATTAATGATGTTCCAATAAATAAAAGAACCGAAGAAGCTTTTAATTATTATAAAGGGCAAGCAGAAAAATACTGGAAAAATAAAAGTTTCTATATGCAAGGTATGATAGCTCTTGCTCTCAACAGATATGATAAAAAAACTGTTCCTGTAAAAATCGTAGCTTCCTTAAAAGAGCACGCAATTCACAGCGACGAAATGGGTATGTACTGGAAAAATGATAGAGGTTACTATTGGTATCAAGCTCCTATCGAAACTCACGCATTGCTTATCGAAATGTTCGACGAAGTTGCAAATGATGAAACCTCAGTTGAAGAAATTAAAGTTTGGCTCTTAAAACAAAAGCAAACCCAAGACTGGAAAACTACAAAAGCAACTGCCGAAGCTATTTATGCTCTTTTACTTCGAGGTACAAATCTACTTTCAGACGATTCTATGGCAGTTATTGAAGTTGGGAATATGAAAATTGATCCTGCAAACGACCCCGAAATAAAGACTGAAGCCGGTACTGGTTACTTTAAAAAAGCATGGGACGGAAGTATGGTGAAACCCGAATGGGGTGATGTAAAAGTTACCAAAACAAATAGTACAGTTTCATGGGGTGCTGTTTATTGGCAATACTTTGAACAATTAGATAAAATTACCGAATTCGAAGAAACTCCTTTGACAATAAATAAAAAACTATTTGTTCAACGTAGAGAGGGTAATAAGCCAGTTATTGTGCCAATAAAGAAAGATGCAAACTTAGAAGTTGGCGATAAAGTAACTGTACGAATAGAAATACGTGTGGACAGGGACATGGAATATGTTCACCTTAAAGATATGCGTGCAAGTTGCTTTGAACCAGTTGACTACATTTCTGGATACAGATATAAAGCTGGACTTGGATATTACCAAGGTATCAAAGATGCTTCGATGAACTTCTTTATTGATTATTTGCGTAAAGGGACTTATGTATTTGAGTATGACCTTATTGTTTCTCAAAAAGGAGATTTCTCAAACGGCATTACAACAATACAAAGCATGTATGCTCCTGAGTTTACAAGCCACTCGGAAGGAGTTAGAGTTTTGGTGAAGTAAGTAGTCGGAGTCGGAGCTTTTTTGTGTGGACTCGTAGAATTACGTAATCACAGACTTACTGGATCTTATTATATTCAGACAATAGTATCTCTACGGAACGTTTACCTTCTGAACCTAAGTCAATTGAGTAGTTGTTGACATAAAGTTCGACATGTTGTCTGATTATTTTTTCATCGATTTCGACAGCGTTTTGCTTCATAAATGGCATTGAGGCATTAGGATTTAAAAATGCAAATTCAACAGATGAGCGTAATATCTTATTAATGTCCGATTTTACTTTTTCGGGTAAGCTTTTTCGTATGGCAATGCCACCGAGTGGGATAGGAGCATGAAATTTATTTTCCCATAAATTTCCTAAATCGGTAATTAGTTGCAAGCCTCTATTTTTATAAGTAAATCGGGTTTCATGTATAACAAGACCTGCATCACACTCATTGTCAAGCACAATATTTTCAATATCGGAAAAAAGATAAACATGCTTTTGCGTTATGTTGGGGTAAAAAATTTTCATAAGTAAATTTGCCGTAGTGTTGGTTCCTGGGATTGCTATTTTACAATCAGCCAGTTCGTCAGGGAATATTTTACGCTTACTTATTATCAATGGGCCGCAGTTTTTTCCAAGAGCCGAACCTGAGTCTAATAATTGGTAAGTATCGTTTATCTTAAAAAGTGAGTGGTAGCTTATTTTTGTGATGTCTGATTCTCCTTCGAATGCTAATCTGTTAAGCTCCTCAACATCAGCGGTGTGTAATTCAAATTTATATTTACCTATATCTATTCTTTTATTGATTATGGCATCAAACATAAATGTATCATTTGGACAGCTAGATATGGCAAGTTTAAATTTCATTGTTGATGCTTTTTTGAATAAATTCGAGAATATGTTCACTGTAATTTTTAATAGGTGTATTAATATCCCAGTCTTTTCGTTGAGTATATCCTATTATATTTGAGATTCCGCGTATTTGGATGAACACTTTTTTAAAATGTTTGCATACTAGCATAAATGCTGCTCCTTCCATAGTTTCGATATCTGTTTCGGGAAATGACATTGCCTCTGGCAGATTTACACTTACACCTTTACATTTTGGCAATGCGTGAAAAAATGCAGGAAAATCTGATGTATTATAGATATATCCATTGTTTATTAAGTTTCTAAACTTATCGTTAAACTCAGTTTTAAATGCAGGGATAAATCCTTTTTCGGAATTAATGCCGATGTCTCCAAAATTGTCGGATGTTACATTAACGATACTTCCTAATTCTGTATTTTTGTTAAAACTTCCGGCAATACCTACATTAATTATTAGGTTATATTTACGTATATCCACATCGGTAAGCATCGAAAATAATGTAGCTGTGATTCCAATGCCAGTAAGTAAAAGCTCAATTTTATACTCGCTGGATGCGTATAAAGAAGAATTGATTTCTTTCATTCTTAATTCTTTAATAAAAATATTTGCTTCATGCTTTGTAGCACTAACTAGAAGTAAATTCATATCAGATGTTTTAGCAAAAATAAGTTTTATCTTGATATAATGCCAATATAATCCCATAATCACTTAATTACCGAATCACAAAACTGTATATTGCAAATAAATTGGTGTAATTTGAGTAATTTTTGTTTAATTTGCATAAAATTTAGGTAAATGGAATTTTCATTCAACAAGAAAGATGCAGGAGGATATGTCAAGACAGAAAAGTTTGACAAAGTAAAAACAGATGAAATTGCCTCGCATTATTCGGAAATTATTCGCTTACTTGGTGAAGATGTAGAGCGTGAGGGCTTGGTTAAAACACCTTTGAGAGTTGCAAAAGCAATGCAATTTCTGACCCAGGGTTATAATATGGATCCAGAACAAATATTAAAGTCAGCAATGTTTAAAGAAGATTATCGGCAGATGGTAATTGTTAAAGACATTGAACTTTATAGTATGTGTGAGCATCATATGTTGCCTTTTTACGGAAAAGTACACGTTGCGTACATTCCTAATCACTATATAACAGGCTTAAGTAAAATTGCCAGAGTTGTTGATGTATTTGCTAGGCGTTTGCAGGTTCAGGAACGATTGACGACTCAAATAAAGGATTGTATTCAGCAAACTTTAAATCCTTTGGGCGTGGCTGTTGTTATTGAGGCTCATCACATGTGCATGCAAATGCGAGGAGTGCAAAAACAAAATTCAATTACGACAACATCCGATTTTACTGGGGCATTTCTTAAAGATGCTACGCGTAAAGAGTTTTTATCACTTATAAAGTAGAGATACTCTTTAGTATGTGAACAATAATAAACTAATTAACTATTATAATATGAAAGCTTATGTTTTTCCGGGACAAGGTTCCCAATTTGTTGGAATGGGTAAAAATCTTTACCAATCAAATCTAAAAGCAAAAGAACTTTTTGAAAAAGCCAATGAAATTCTTGGTTTTAGAATTACCGACATTATGTTTGATGGCACAGACGAGGAATTAAAACAAACTAAAGTAACTCAACCGTCAATTTTTCTTCATTCGGTGATAACTTTTATGTGTCTTGATGGAGATGTTCAGCCTGGTATGGTTGCTGGCCACTCACTTGGTGAGTTCTCGGCTCTTGTAGTTGCAGGTGCTTTAAGTTTCGAAGACGGTTTAAGCTTGGTTTATAAGAGAGCTATCGCTATGCAAAAAGCTTGTGAAATAAACCCTTCGAGTATGGCAGCAGTGTTAAATCTTGATGCCGATATCATTGATAAGATTTGTTCCGAATTGGACGAAGTTGTTGTAGCAGCTAATTACAATTCCCCAAATCAAGTTGTTATTTCAGGTTCTGATAAGGGTATTGAAATTGCCATGAAAAAGATGCTCGAGGCAGGAGCAAAGAGAGCTTTGAAATTGCCAGTTGGCGGAGCATTTCATTCGCCTTTTATGGAACCTGCTAGAGAAGAGTTGAGTGTTGCTATTACTGAAACTCATTTTAAAACTCCTGTTTGTCCGATTTTTCAAAATGTTGACGGGAAGCTTACCAGAAGTCCTGAAACTATACGCGAAAATTTGATTAAGCAACTCACAAATCCTGTAAAATGGACTCTGTCAATTAAAAATATGATTGCGTATGGTGCGAAAGGTTTTGTAGAAGTGGGACCAGGTACTGTTTTACAAGGTCTGATAAACAAGATTGACAGAAATGTAATTACAGAAGGTATAAACTAAGGGTTTGTTAGCTAATAAAGTATGTGAAATTGGCGAAGGAAGTATTGCATTTATTTTGGTGTTTTGAACTGATTTTTCAGTGTGTCAAATCGAAATATCAAAATCATCCGCATCTTCTAGGGCTGTAAAAGAATTTCGAAATTTGTTTTGCCCGTTAATATCAATTTCAGCATAAATTACTTCTTGCTCATTGTTTTTTGCTTCGGCTAATGGGTACCCTTTGGGGTCAATTATACACGATCCTCCATCATATACAAGGTTTTTACCGTCAATGCCAATTCTGTTTGTTGCAATAACATGTGATAGGTTTTCTATAGCCCTTGCTCTTAGTAGAGTATCGTGTGCGTGACGTCTTGTTATTGGCCAACTTGATACGTATATGATTGCATCATAATCGTTTCTATTTCTGCTCCAAACAGGGAATCTAAGGTCGTAACAAACGAGTAATAAAAATCTAACTCCTTTATAATTATACACAATACGATCCTTACCTGGAGTAAACATATCTGTTTCTCCACCCATTTTAAATAAATGTCGTTTATCGTATCTAATAATATCGCCATCGGGTTTTATGAACAAAAATGAATTATAGAATTTGTTATGTTCGGTTAAAATGATGCTAGTACAAATTGCTGCATCTTTTTCTTTTGCAATAATTTTTAGCCCTTTAATCGTATCGCCGTTTATATTTTCCGCCATATCATTAACATTGTTACTAAACCCAGTATTAAACATTTCGGGTAAAACAAATATGTCGGCATACTCTGCACTTTTTATAATATTACTCACTTGCTGCAAGTTTTCTTCGGGTTTTTCCCAAACAATATCATGCTGTATTACAGCTATTTTTAGTTTATTCATAACCTGTTTCAAATTTATTTTTATGTATTCCTTGTAATCCTATATATTCTTTTTTTAGTCTTTCCATTATTTCTTTTTCATCGCCTTCTAAGTTTAGTACACCTTTTATACCCATTTTACGATTTTCACAATCTAGAAATCCAAGCATAATTGGTACGTTCGCAGCCTTAGCAATTCTAATACAACCTTTTTTCCAGTTTTTTGTTTTTTTTCTCGTCCCTTCGGGAGTTATGATAAGATAAAAACGCTCTCTATCTTCCTTAAAAAACTCGATAGCTTGCTCTGTAAGCCCAGTTTTTCGTCCTCTGTCAACTGGGATACCACCCATTTTTTTGAGAATATACCCAAGTGGCCAAAAGAAGGCTTCTTTTTTGATTAAAACAGTTGGTTTTCGTCCCTGTGAAGCACAATATATTTTACCGAGTATAAAATCACGCATACTTGTATGTGGTGCCATGGTAATAACTGCCTTGTTAAT
>JAQVPT010000117.1 GCA_028701945.1 Bacteroidales bacterium | reverse complement strand
AGTCCTTGATATATTTTAAAAAACACATTTTCTTTTTTTGCGGTAGAAATTGCATAATCTGGCATACCCGAAAACATCGAATTATTCCAAAAAACTAGTCTGTCGTTTTCTTTTTGATAGTCTGTATTGGCTTTAGAAACAGCGTTATAGACATTATAATCATGCGTTGTCAGCTTTTTGCCTTCTAGTAATGGTTTGCTATAAATAATTGAAATCAGCATAAACAACAACACGGCAACTATATGTGGCATTGATTTTTTTAACAATTCTTTATTCATAATTTTTATTATCTTAAAATTTATAGATTAAAAATACGTTGTAAAAATAGCAACAAAATGCAGAAAAACATAAAATATCAAAGAAATACTTAATTGTGAACATTTTATTTTCATTTGTTTTTATCTTTACATCGTGAAAAAAACGCTCGTAATATTAAGTCTTATTTTTTATTCTTTCATTGTCTATTCGCAGCATGAGGGAATAACGAGACATTTTAAGTCATATAAAATTAATTTGACTGAATATTCTGACTATACCTATATTTCAGATACGCTTACTGATGAGTTTCACAATTTTTATACACAGCAAAAATTATCATATAATAATTTAGGTTGGATGAATCCTGGGCAGCCGTATATGCCAGCGGTTTATTCTCAGAGAGCAAAAGCTAATCCGTTTTGGTTTTTTGATAATTATGCAAGTTTTATTAATACTCACGATGATATTATTTACTTTGATGCACAAAAACCATTTACACTTTTTGATTTTACAGGAGGAGCAAACGAACTCGAACTTGTAAAGTTTTTACACACTCAAAATATTACACCGAGTTTAAACTTTGCTTTTGATTATAACATTACTAATTCAATGGGGCATTACCAATCAAATAAAACTAAAATTAATGCCTTGAGTTTTAATACAGCATATACTAAGCATCGTTATCAATCTCATTTTAATTTTATACTAAACAAAATTAATAATAGTGAAAACGGTGGTTTGTCTGATATGGCTATTTTTGATTCAACTTCTTATCCTGCAAATGTTTATTCAACTAATTTGGCAAATGCATATAATACAATATCTCAAATTGGTGCTCAATATAATCATGAATATCGTTTCGGGTCTTACCTTATTGATACAATAATTGTTAAGTCGGATACGGCAATAAATAAAAATTTTGAAAGTAATTTTTCGTTAATCCATGATGTGAAAATTGATCGCTTTTATCGAATTTATGAAGACGTTCCATCAGATTTTTATGCAAATATTTATAAATCAAATACACTTACTTTTGATTCAGTTGCTTACAAAACAATAGATAATAAGTTTTTGCTGAATTTTGAAATTGCCGGAAAAGCTAAGATTCAAAAACTACATGTATTAGCAGGAATATCAAATCGTCTTTATAATTATCATTTTATTGATACAGTAAAGGGCAAGACATATTTCTCTAATTATGTTACAGGTTTGGCTAATTTTAGTACAAATGTTTCTTCGCTTAGCGGCGAATTAAATTATTGTTTTATTGGAACAGATGCTTTTGATATGAATATGTCAGTAAAATACAATCAGCGTCTATCGAAAAAAATGGGTTTTGATGCGTATTTTGATTATTCTTTAGAAAACCCGTCAATATTTCTGTATAATTACAGTTCAAACCATTTTCAGTGGGACAATAATCCATCAAAAATCTACAAAAATGCAGCCGGTATCGATTTTGGATTTGATAGTATTTACTTAAATTTGGGTGTAAATATTAACTTATTGAAGAATTATTATATTTACAATCAGTTTGCAATTCCCGAGCAAATTTCTAAGTCTAATTTAATTGCAGATGCTTTTGTTTCGAAACAATTTAATTTTGGGAATTTTCATTGGTATCTAAAATTCACTTATCAATATATTGCAGATGCTGAGAAAATCCCATTGCCTGAGTTTATTGGCTATACAAATTTTTATTTCAAGAAATGGATGTTTCATAATGCTTTACAAGTGCAATTTGGTGCAGATGTTAAATATCACAGTGGCTCTTATGGATATGCTTATATGCCAGCTACTGGAGCGTTTTACCTTCAAAACATTAAAGAAACTGGCAATTATCCAAATGCTGCTGTTTATGCTGCCATAAAAGTAAAAAGATTGCGAGGTTTTGTGAAAGCTGGAAATATAAATAGTATGTTTATGTCTCAACAATATTATTTGCTTTATGCTATTCCAGACAACCCTTTTTCTGTAAATTTTGGTATCTCTTGGGAGTTTTATGATTAATTTGCAGTTTGTTTTGTCTTTAATCAATTAAAATTCTTTATATTGTGCTTTTGATTAGTCAACCAAATGTAGATGAAAAACTTTAAAAAACTTACCATAATTGTTATTATTGCAGTTTTATTGCTTTTCATTTATTTATTAGTAAGGTTTCTTGCAATCCATAATCGAACTGCTGTTAATAAAATAGATTATAAAGAAATTGTTGCCTCTGATACTATTGTTGCTGTTCTTTCAACAAATCCTATTGATTATTTTATTTATCAGGGGCAAGCTATGGGGTTTCAATTAGAGATATTGCAGCATTTTGCCAAAGACCATAATCTTAATCTTAAAGTGATTGTCGAAAACGACATTATTAAAGGAATGGAATTACTCATGAATCGAGAATGTGATATACTTGCACAAAGTATTATTGTTACCACAGAAAGAGACCTTATTCTTGAATTTAGCATTCCAGTACGGCAGACAAAACAAGTGTTAGTACAACGAAAACCAGCGTCTTTTAACTCTTTAACTTACAATCAATTAGAAGATTCATTAATAAGAAGTCCCGAAGGCTTAAAAGGTAAGACCTTGTACGCATTTAAAGCTAGCGTTAGTAAAATAGCATTGCAAAGTTTGTCCTTAGATTTAGCTAAAAACTTTTTTATCGAGGAGATCGACAGTATCTCGGTTGAGCAAATAATATACTATGTTTCCACAGGGGTTTTCGATTATGCAGTATGCGACGAGAGTATGGCAACAATTGCTCAGGCATATTATCCTAATATTGATGTTAAAACCGACCTTAGCCTCGCTCAAAATATTGCTTGGGGCATTAGACCAGAATCAGTCGTGTTGTTAGATACTGTTGATGCATGGTTAGAAAATTTTGTACAATCCTCCGAATACAATAAATATAGTTTGAGGTATTTTAACAATAATAGGATTTTAGTTGATATCAATAGTGAGTTTTATTCGGGTAACGAAGGCAAAATAAGCAATTATGATGATATCATTAAAAAGTATAGTTATATTGTGGGTTGGGATTGGCGACTTATTGCCTCGCTTATTTATGAGGAATCTCGCTTTAACGAAGCCGCTACTAGTTGGGCTGGGGCATACGGATTAATGCAATTAATGCCTTTTATATATTCGCGATTTGTTCCAGAATCTGTGTCGGGTGCCGAAGCGCAAATCGCTGCTGGCTTGAACTACATAAATTTCCTTTATACAAAAATACCCGATAATGTGCAAGATACTACAACTGCTTTGAAAATGCTGCTTGCTGGCTATAATGTCGGGTTTGGACACGTTGAAGATGCTATTCGATTAGCAGAGAAGTATAATGAAAATTTGGACTCATGGAAAGTTATTTCGTTTTATATGAACAACCTCTCTAATCCTAAGTTTTTTAATGATACTTGCGTAAAACATGGATATATCTCTGGTATTTATGCAGTGAACTTTGCTGATAATATTGTAGAGAGATATGAGCATTATAAAAATATTATTCCTGAGTGAAAATGTATTTAGGCAGATAAATAAATGTTAATAAAATTGAAATTTACCCAAAAACTAACTGACATGAAAAAAATACTTTTACTTATTACTTCCGTAATCTTTATTTGTAGTGGATTACAGTCACAAAACGTATTGTTTTGGGGCGATTTTGCTCTTGGATTAATTGTACGAAGCGATATTAATGGCGATAACATCAATACATTATGTACAGGGCAAATTGGAGTTTGTCGAGTACGTACCGACGATATAAATAAAAAAGTTTATTGGGCTGCAAGTCTTGATAATAAAATTAGAAGGGTAAATTATGATGGAACTGAGCTTGAAGATGTTATAAGTACCGAACATCAAGTAAATGTTGTTGAAGTGCATCCAGATAATAATCGTATTTATTTTTCTGAGAATAATCAGAACACTATTAAAACTTGTAAAACAGATGGCTCCGCTTTACAGACAATCATCAATGATGCTGGACTTGTTATGGGCATTGGAATTGATCCCCTGAGAGACTTGATTTTTTGGGCTGATATGGATGCCCACAAACTGCACAAAGCCAATCTTGATGGTAGTGGAGACACGGTAATTCTTGAAACGCCGTATAATGTTTTTGATATATGCTTAGACATCAAATTTTTATATGTGTATTTTACTGAGCGTACCACCGAAAAAGTATGGAGGGTAAGCTATGACGGCACTAATTTGTCTGAGGTTCATCAGGGCAGTAATGTGGTGGGAGCTCTTGCAATTAATGACCTATGCGAACAATTATACTGGATAGAAAGAGAAAATGGTTTGATTGTAACAGGCACTACTTCGGGAACAGGTAGGGAAGAGGTAATTTATTGGGAAAATAGTCAAATTTCGGGTATTGATGTCGGAACCTTAAATTTTAGTAATTCCGATTTTATTTATAATGCTGAAATTTCAATCTATCCTAATCCATGCAGTGAATATGTTTTTGTTGAATTAAATGGAATGGAGGCCGATAGAATTGAAATTTATGATATCGTAGGCAAAAACATTTTAGCATCAAAAATTATTAGCGAAAATCAGAAAATAGATATAAGTCATATACTTAAAGGGATTTATCTTGTGCGAATTATGGATAAAGGAAACATAATTTACACAGAGAAAATTATCAAAAAAGATTAATAATTGTAAAATCTATTTTTTATTTTTACCAAATAGAAAAGTTATTAAAATATGAAACTCTACATAACGATAATTTGTTGTTTTCTTTTATGTGTAAATGCAAGAAGTCAATCTATTGAATTAGTGAATGCAAAAGATGCGTTTGAAATAGTTTCCACTCGTAATACTGTTAATACAATAATAATCGATGGTAGAAGTGATGCAATGTATGCAGAAAAACATATCGAAGGAGCAATCAATATTGATGCTTTTGGCGATTTGGTTGAAACAGAGTTGCAAAATTACTTAAAAGCAGAAAAGATTATCGTTTACTGCTCAAATTCCAGAAGATCCGAGTTGATAATTGAAATATTAAACGGATTGCAATATAATGGGAAAATAATATTTATGACTGATGGATTAAATGCTTGGGTTTCGTCAGGATATAGGACAGTTGGCACTCAATAATAACTACTTTTAAAATTGCTTCAGAAGTGCAATGATAATAAGATTTAGTAGATTTGCTAAAATCAAAAAAACAGGGCAATGTAAATCTTTAGTAAACTAAAATAATGAGAAGCAGAAATTGAGAATTAGAACCAATTTTTTTAATAGATTATTATAGGGATTTTCTTATTTTTGTAGAATAAAATAAATAAACATGACTTTATCAATAATAATTACTCTTTGTGTGCTTTTATTGCTGGCATACATTTTTGATTTAACTTCGTCCAAAACCCGTATCCCCACAGTAATAATATTATTAGTTCTCGGATATTTGGTTAGACAGGGAGCCGATTTTTTGAATGTTACAGTTCCTGACTTAAGCATGTTTTTAAAAATATTCGGAACTTTAGGACTAATTCTTATCGTATTGGAGGGTGGTCTTGACCTTGAGTTCAATAAATCTAAACTAAAAGTAATTAATAAATCTTTTTTGATTTCGATTTTGTCGGTAGCGTTTTTGAGTTTTATTTTTACGGTCATATTGCAACTAATGGGCGAAACATCAATAAAAGAAAGCTTAATAAATGCAATTCCTATATGTGTTATAAGTAGTGCTATTGCAATACCAACTGTCCAAAACCTTTCAAAAGAAAAAAAGGAATTTGTAATTTATGAAAGTAGTTTTTCTGATGTGCTAGGAGTTCTGTTTTTTGACTTTCTTATTACTCACGAAGTTATAAATGGTCACGCTTTTGGGGAATTTGGTGTCGATATGCTGATACTTATTGTAGTCTCGTTTTTAGCGACAATTCTACTTTTATTCTTATTACGTAAAATTAATCATCATATTAAATTTATTCCGATAATAATATTGATCGTTCTTATTTATGCTGTTGCTGAAGTTTATCACCTTCCTGCACTTATTTTTATTTTAATCTTTGGGCTTTTCATAGGAAACCTTGGCGGACTTCAAGAAATAAATCTGATAAAAAAACTAAATCCAGAAATACTATTAAAGGAAGTAACTAAGTTTAGTGAACTTGTTAATGTAGGTGCTTTTTTAATTAGAACATTATTTTTTCTAATTTTTGGATTTTTAATCGAGACATCTGAACTTTTAAATCCATCGACATTTTTATTAGCAATCGCAGTTGTTGCAATAATATTTCTATCCCGTTGGGCAATTATATTACTGTTTAAATTAGAAGTCAAACCTCTTGTTTTCGTTGCTCCTAGAGGGCTAATAACAATATTATTATTCTTGGCAATCCCAGAAGCAATTCAAAGTACGATTATTAATAAGTCACTAATTATTCAAGTTATTGTACTTAGTGCAATTGTAATGATGGTTGGAATGATTCTGTGTAAAGCTCCTTCACCAGTAATAAAAACACAAACTGATGATGAGGGAACGGGTGATGAAATATCTGATGATGACAATGAAATTGAGAGTGAGGAATCTGTGGATGACGAAGATTCGGATATGGTAGATGTAACTAGTGGTAATACGTCAAACCGAATAGATTTCGATGAAGAAACTGACAGATTTGAGTAATGAATAATAGTTGTAAAATTACATATTTACTGGTGTTGTGCATTACGATTCTAAATGTCTCTTGCCTTAAAAAAGTTCCAGTTAACAACTTAAATCCACTTACTGATTTTGAGATTAGAAAAAATCAATTAGAAGTTTATTTTCCCGATTATTTTAAAGCACTTGATGACCAAAGTCTTACACCTCAAGAAGTAGAATACCTAGAGCATCTATTTGCATATATGCCGATTAGCGATTACACAAATTATGAGTTTAATTTTTGGTTACAACATGTAAGAGCCTCTATAACAGCACGCGATACATTTACTTGGGCAGATAGTATTCCCGAAGACATTTTTATTTCTTATGTTTTGCCGCCACGTGTTAATAATGAGAATTTAGATACTGCCCGAATGGTTTTTCTTAAAGAATTTCAGAATTTATTTACTGATAATAATCTGAATGTCGAACAAGCGGTTCTAGAAATAAACCATTGGTGCAATTCTAAAGTAATATATTGTGGAACAGATGAGAGAACAATATCTCCTTTGGCAGCAATTCGCTCAGGTTTTGGAAGATGTGGTGAGGAATCTACATTTGCGGTTACTGCTTTACGAGCTGCGGGCATTCCAACTCGTCAGGTTTACACGCCTCGTTGGGTGCATACTGACGATAATCACGCATGGGTAGAAGTTTGGATAAACAACAAATGGAATTATCTCGGAGCATGTGAACCTGCTCCTGTTTTAAACACTGGTTGGTTTGATATTCCTGCAACCCGTACAATGTTGGTTCATACTAAACAATTTGGCAAAGCTGATGTAAAGAATCCAAATTTATTAACCCAGAACGAGAATTTTACATGGGTAAATGCGTTAAGTACTTATGCTCCAGTCAAAAAAATTGAAGTAAGAGTTACTAGTGAAAATAATATTCCGTTATGGGGAATAAAAGTGAAGTATCAGATATACAATTATGCAGAAATGTATCCTCTTTACGAAACACAAACAAATATTCGGGGCGAATCAGAATTTACAACGGGTTATGGTAGTCTCGAAATTTATGTAAGTGATGGCGTAAATAGTTCTAGTGTTGTTGTTAATCCAGATTTTGAAGGGCTTGTTACTGTTGTTCTCGGTAAAAAAGATGATTTTCCTGCTAAAACTGCAAAATATATCCCCCCAGTTGCTCAAAATGTTACAATAATAGACGATAAACTAGTTGCTAAGACGGAAAAAAGAATAAAACAAAATGAGTTGGTACGTAAAAATTACGAAAAATCATTTTATAATGAATCAGGAGCAAAACATTTTGCCGAAACATTTAATTTTAGTGAGGAAATTATCCCTTATCTTGTAAATAGTCGTGGTAATTGGCTGGAAATTGAAAACTTTTTGATAGAAGCTGCATATCTGAACAAACAATATTTAGCTGCAAAAATTCTTCAAGTTATTTCCGAAAAAGATTTACGTGATATTGATACTAAAACTCTTTCAGAAAACTTGCTATTTGCCCCAGAAAATGTTGATAAAAGTATGCCCGATCATATTTATTATAACTATATCGTAAATCCACGTGTTGAATTTGAAATGTTAAAGCCGTATAGGAAATTCATTTTACAATCATTCGACGCTCAACAGATATCTGATTTTAAAGCCAATCCGCAAAAAATAATTGAGTGGATTGGTCAAAATATTACCACCAAAATAGACTCAAATAATAAGAGCATTTTAATTGATGAATTAAATAACTACAATGTTGCAATTACTCCTTTTGCAGTTCATAAATTTAAAATTTCTGATCAGCGGGCGTTAAAAATTTATTTTGTAGCTTTTTGTCGCAGTTTGGGAATCCCTGCAAAAATAGATAATGTCTCGGGTGTAACGCAATATTATTTCAATAATAATTGGCATGATGCTATCTTGCAAAAAACACAAGACTACAAAAGTATTAAACGTGGACAAGTATTTTTCGTAAACAACGACACATCAATTAGTTTAAAATACCGTATTAATTTTTCTTTAGCGAGATATGAAAAAGGAGAGTTTAAAACCATTGATTTAGGTTGGGAAACTTCAATTTCTGACTTTAAAAACGGGATAGATATCCCGATAGGAAAATATATGCTTTTGACTTCTGTTCGTAACGGAGACGGCAGTGTTGATGTATTGCGTAATTATTTCGATATTGCCGAAAGTGATATTATATATCTACAAGTTTCTTTACCTGTTCCAACAGACGATTTGCAAGCAGATATTGACTTTATTAATGGGAATATTTCCGACCAAGCAGGAATTACGTTTAATACAAAATCGCTTTGTAAAGCTGCGGACAATTGTGCTTTTATCTGGTTAGAGACTGGTACTGAGCCATCAAAACATATTATGCAAGATATTGTACCAATGATGGATGCGCTTTCAAAACAAAATATCAATGTGTATTTTATTGTAGATATCCCTAGTTTTAAACCAGATAATTATAGCTACAGTAAGGATATGAATTATTTTTATGATCAGGGACATAATTTACTGTCGAAAAATACTCTGTGTAAGAGCACGGAACAAAGAAATGATTTTCCAGTTGTAATTTTCGTAAATCGACAAGGTAAAATAGTCTATAAATCTGAAGGTTATATTATTGGTATTGGCGATATTTTACTTCAAAAAGTCAAGTAAAATTTTACACCTCTGAATTTAATCCAAATTTATCCGTTACTTAACCGTTAATAACGACTAGCATTACACAACTGTTGTGAATAAAAGGTTTTAGTTCTCACTAATTTTACAATTATTTGCAAAAATCTATAATTTACAGTCAAAAACTCAAACGAAAATTTATCCGTTACTTAACCGTTAATAACGACTACGGTTACAAGACGGTTGCTAATAAACCGATTGAGTACATGCGGATTTTACAAATGTTTACAAATAATGCAATTTTAAACCTCTGAATTTCATCTAATATTTATCCGTTACTTAACCGTTAATAACGACTAGCATTACACAACTGTTGTGAATAAAAGGTTTTAGTTCTCACTAATTTTACAATTATTTGCAAAAATCTATAATTTACAGTCAAAAACTCAAACG
>JAQVPT010000116.1 GCA_028701945.1 Bacteroidales bacterium | reverse complement strand
AAGCGGCACTTCCAACTATAGTCCCAACTCCAGGAGTCCCTGCTAAACCGCCAAGTGCGTTTGCACCAGCTGATACCGCAATGTTCGAGCCAGCCATTTTTGCCATTTCTAGCTTCATTTTTTTAGCAATATCTTCTTCTGATGCCATTGCAAATCCAACTGTTTCTATAGCTTGTTGTTGGTTTTTAGCCTGAATCTTAATTTTAACTTGATTCCCTGTCCAAGTTTCTTCAATAATAAGATCTTTTATTGATTCATAAGTTAATTCCATAGTTGTTAAATTTAGGTTTTTACAAATTTATTATAATATATTTGAAATTGAAATGTTTTTTTTGAGTGCCTGAAAAATCTCTAAACAAAAAGCTCCGATATAATATCATCCGAAACAAACATGCCTTTAGGTGTGAGTCTTATAAAGCCATCTTCTAGATTATAATTTGAGCTTTCTATTGACTTTAAGTTCGATTTAAGTCTATTGGTTTGTTTTTCACCAAAATTATTTTCGAAGTTTTCAATATTTAATCCTTCAACTGTCCTTAATGATAGCATTATCGTTTCATTCATCTGATCCGTTATACTTAATATTTCTGTTTGATAATGTTCTTCAGACCTTATTATCTTTTCACAGTATAAATTTATATCAGATACATTAAAAGCTCGTTGGTTTTGATAATATGAGTGAGCTGACGGTCCAAATCCAAGATATTCTGTTCGTTGCCAATAAGAAGAATTATGTTTTGATTTGTACTTTGATTTCGCCAAATTTGAAATTTCGTATTGATTGATACCGTATGATGAGGATATTACTAATAAATCACAATATTGTCTATAACTTGATTCTTCTTCTATAATTTGAAATTTGTTTTCCTTTAATTGCCGATACATCAGCGTGTTCTTTTCGATTCCCAAATGATATGCCGATAAATGTTCTATCGGTAATTTAAAAGTTTTGTGTAAAGTTTCCTGCCACATTTTTTCTGATAAACCAGGTATTCCATAAATTAAATCTACGCTAATATTATCAAATCCATATTTATTAGCATTTTCGACAGATTCAATAGCTACTTCGGCAGTATGACGTCTTCGCAAAAACTTCAATATGTCATCATCAAGACTTTGCAAACCAATGCTTAAACGATTAATCCCAATATATTTTAATTCTTGAAGATAATTTATATTTAAATCATCAGGATTAGCTTCAAAACTAATTTCGGCAGTGGGTTCTATGCGGTAATGTTTGGTAAGTTCGTTTATAATAATTTCAATATCTCTTACATCTAATTGCGAAGGAGTGCCGCCTCCAAAATAAATTGTTTCTATGTTTTTATCAGAAAGGTGGTCTTTACGAATTTCTATTTCTTTTAATAATGCAGAAATAAAATCTTCAACTTTTTTGCTATTTGCCACCGAATAAAAATCGCAATATGAGCATTTCGATTTACAAAAAGGGATATGAATATAAATACCTGACATAGTTTTCGCAACTAAAATTTAGTTTACAAAACAAAATTACTATTTTTAGGCTTTAATTTGCAAAAAAGAATAAAAATGAAGATAATTACTTTTAATTTGAATGGAATTAGGTCGGCGGCAAGCAAGGGATTGTATGATTGGCTTCAGGAAGAAAACCCCGATGTTTTATGTGTTCAAGAAACCAAAGCACAGCCTGATCAGATTGATGTTTTGCAATTTCGAGAATTAGGATATCATTCGTACATTCATTCGGCTGTTAAAAAAGGATATAGCGGAGTTGCAATTTTCTCAAAAACAGAACCAGATTACGTTGAAATTGGTATTGGTAACGATAAGTTTGATGTCGAGGGAAGAATGATTAGGGCAGATTTTGGAGATATTACAATTTTAAATTCATATTTCCCGTCTGGTACAACTGGTGACATTAGACAAGAAGTAAAAATGGAATATCTCAAGGAAATTCAAAATTTTGTTGATGAATTAAGAAAAGAGCGTCCCAACATAATTTTAGCAGGCGATTATAATATTTGTCATAAACCAATTGATATTAGTAAGCCCGAAAATAAAAAGGGCGTTTCGGGTTTCTTGCCCGAAGAACGTGAATGGGTTTCGCAATTTATAGACAGTGGTTTTATCGACACTTTAAGAGTTTTTGATCAATCGGGCGAAAAATATACGTGGTGGAGTTATCGTGCAGGAGCAAGAGCCAAAAACTTGGGCTGGAGAATTGACTATCAAATGGTAACAGAGCCTTTGAGAGATAAACTTAAATCAGCAAAAATTCATAGTAATGTTGTTATGTCTGATCATTGTCCTTACGAAATTGTAATTAAATAGTGTCTGCAACAAAACTCCGATAACTGCGTTACACTCATTATGAAAACAGTCATTTACAAAAGTAAATTCCTCGATTTTCATAATTCGCAAGCCTTGTTCTCGAAGTTTTCTTATCAGACACTTTAACCAAAAATTAGTTTCCTTGCAAATACTAAATAAATGATGTTAATAAACTAAATTTTTCAATTAAAATATTTATGATTTATATAGAAGACAAAACTTTCGATAAAATAAATTTTCAAACAGAGCAATTAGAAATAGGGGAGTATGATAATTGCATATTTAATAATTGTGATTTTTCAAATGCGGATTTATCCGAAATACTCTTTTCAGATTGTGAATTTATTGAATGTAATTTAAGTTTAACAAAATTAATTAATACAGCTTTTCGAGATATTAAATTCAATGCT
The DNA here is from genome assembly GCA_028701945.1 of Bacteroidales bacterium. Lineage (GTDB taxonomy): Bacteria > Bacteroidota > Bacteroidia > Bacteroidales > ML635J-15 > Bact-19. Next base: position 7,306 of record JAQVPT010000116.1, on the reverse strand, counting down.
TGTAAAATTTTAGGACTACATTTTGAAAACTGTAATGAGTTTGGATTATCTTTTTTATTTGATTCATGTTTACTTAATAATTCGTCATTTTTTGAAATTAACATCAAAAAAACGATTTTTAAAAATTCTCAACTGCAAGAAGTGGATTTTACAGGATGTAATCTTACTGGCTCAAGTTTCGTAAACTGCGATTTAACAGGAAGTATATTTAATAATTCTATTCTTGAAAAAGTTGATTTTAGAACCAGTTCAAGTTATTGTATTGATCCAGAAAGAAACAGAATTAGAAAAGCGAAATTCTCTTTGTCTGACATATCTGGACTTTTAGATAAATATGATATTGTGATAGAAAAATAATCAACCTAAATAATCCTATTTTGTAGTTCTCCTTTAATAAAACTCTCAATATTTGTTTTAACAATATCAAGTCGTTTTACCATTGCTTCTTTTGTTGCGTATGCAATATGAGGCATTAGGATTGTGTTTGGCGTATCTAATAATGGATGGTTTTTTGGTAAAGGAGGTTCCTGTTCGTAAATATCGATTGCTGCACCAGCAATTTTATTTGTTTTTAATGCGTCAGCAAGAGCCTGTGAGTCAACAACTTGTCCTCGGGCAGTATTTATAAGAACTGCAGACGATTTCATTAAATTTAGTTTGTCTTCGTTTATGATATTTTTAGTTTCATCATTTGCCGGAATATGTAAACTTACGATATCCGAATTTGTAAGTAGTTCGTTTAGGGAAACATAATTTATAAAGTCTATATCTTTTTGTGTTCTGCTATATGCAAGTATTTCGCAACCAAACGCATGAAAAAGTTTTGCAGTTGCTAATCCAATAGAACCAGTACCAATAATTCCAACTTTTTTACCGCTTAATTCAACGCCGAGATAATTATTTCTATCCCCAGGAATTCGGGTATTTGCTTCAAGTTTGACTATATTTCGTAAAAGTGATATTGTAAGACCTAAACTTAACTCTGAAACTGCCGTAGTTGAATATCCAGCAGCATTACAAACCTTAATATTACGTTCTTTGCAAGTTTTAAGGTCAATATGGTCATAACCAGTAAAAGCTACATTGATAAGTTTTAAATTAGGACAGGCATCGATTATTTCTTTATTTATTGGGATATTACTCACCGTTAGAACATCTGTATCGCCTGTTCGTTTAATTATTTCATCAGAATTATCATTTCTGTCAGCATAATATTCTAGAGAATGTCCTTGGGATTCAAAATAAACTTTTAAATTTTCAAGCAATTTAATTTCGACGCCTAATGGTTCTGCGATTACAATTTTCATATTGATTTATTTTAAGGGAAAATTAATTTATCAAGTTTTTGCATAGCTTCACTTGCTTTCATTTTAATAAATATATCGCTTATCGAAGTTGTAAAGCTAGATTCAACTGGATTTATCTCAATAATTAAAGCCCCGGCTTTTTTTGCATAATGCGGAACATATGATGCTGGTTGCACTGTGCCTGTAGTCCCAATAATCAGTTGAACGTCTGATTTTTGAGCTTCTTCATACGATTGGTTTGCAGCATCAGTTGGAATAGGTTCTCCAAAAAAGATAAAATCTGGCTTTAATAAACCACCACATTTTAAGCATTTTGGCGGATTATCGGTAAGTTTTAATTCTTCATTAGCGTAACGTTCTCCACAATCAAAGCATACAAAATACTCTTTATTCCCATGATATTCTATTACATATTTGCTACCTGCTTCACGATGTAAATTATCGATATTTTGAGTTGTAACAGATTTTAACAATCCATTATTTTCCCATTTGGCGAGAATTTCATGTGCAGGGTTTGGTCGTGCATTTACAAAACTATCATAGAAAACTGCTTTTATTCCTTTCCACGATTCTGCTGTATTGTGTCGATAAGAACTGATTTCAAGTAAACTTTGGTCAAATTTTGAGTAAAGACCATCAGCCCCTCGAAACACAGGAATTCCACTTTCGATAGAAATTCCAGCACCGGTAAAACAGCTTAAATAGGTCGATTTTCTTATTTTATTAGCTGCTTTTTCTAGATTATCCATTTTTGTAAGAGTTTTCCCAAATATAGCTTAAAAAAACGGAAATTAAAAATAGAATATTTATGATTCATGGCACAAGGTTATTGATTACTCTCAAACACCGAGCAACAAACTCTTTTTAAAACATTGTAACTTTTTCACTTCTCAATACGTCATGTAAGCGATTTTAAAAGTGTAAATACTTAAAATATAAATTAGATTATGAAAAAAATATTATTTATAGCAGCAGTTTTTGGAGCTTTGCTAACCTCAGTAAATTTATCAGCATCGGATAATAATTCTCAAATTGATGATACTATCAGGGTTAAAACTAAAAATAATTCCGAGATGATAATAATTATAAATGACCTCGAAGACATTGAAAACCTTGATAAAGAAATAAACACAATTATGGATAATCTTAGTGATATATTCGAAAGACTTGAAATCAATCTTGACGGATTGGATTCTGTGATAAATATTTCGGTTAAAAATGTTGATGACGAATTATTTGTCGATGTTAAAGGAATTGAGGACGATGTAAATAAAGATATTAATCTAAATTTTAATATTAATGATAAGCTCAAGAAACCAAAAACTTTACATGGTTTTGTTTTTATGGACTTAGGGATGAACAATTATCTTGAGAATGGGAAATTCCCAAATGATAATGCCGAGCAATATTCTGTAAAACCGTGGGGATCATGGAATCTTGCACTTGGTGGTGGCATGAGGTGGTATGTTGCAAAACCTGTTTCGATTGATATCGCAGCCAATTTTTCATGGTATAATTTTAAATATGCAGATAAATCAACACGAGTTACTCAAACAACAAATAATGTTGTATTCTCATCTGATTCCTTAGGAGCTGATTATATTAAAAGTAAAACAGCAGTGCCTTTTGTCAATTTGAGCATTATGCCAATGATTCATTTTGGCTCAAAGAATGGCGGAGTTAATCATAAAATGTTTAGGATAGGGGCTGGTGTTTATGCAGGATACCGTTTGGGAGGACATGTAAAATATGAATACGAAATCAACGATACTCAGTCTTTATATCAACGTAAGGGAGATTATTTTCTTAATTCTTATCGTTATGGTGTAAAAGCTGTGTTCGGAGTATATGATGTTAATCTTTTTGCCGCATACGACTTGAGTACTCTTTATGCAGAAAACAAAGGACATGAACTTAACCCAATTAGCTTCGGTCTAAACTTTACATTCTAAAAAAAATGTCTTATCGTATAACGGTTTTCGAACTGCTGGTCGCTACATTGCGATTGGCAGTTTTGTTTTATCGCACATTAATTACAAAACACCATATTGGTATTACTCATATATTAAGTCATTTATGTAGCTGCCACCAGCCTGAACAATAATTGTATCGGCCTTTAAATTGTAAATTTTCCTTTCAACATCGCTTGGAGTAACTTGTTGTAAATACTCAAAATCATCAGCATTGATAATATAACTTAGTCCTTTTGCTGAGGCTGGTACTTTTAAAGAATAATTACCTAATGAGTTATTTCCAGTAATTATAAACCCACTATAATTAAGATCAAGTACCCCACCCGAGCAATCATGGTCAACATAATTATATAGGCCTGTCGCAATTACATTAGCTCTTACCGAAATATCATTAGTTACAGTTTCTAGTTTAGTGTTTGTTAAATCAAGTTCGGCACGAATTTTACCTGAAATACTCGCAAGATTTTGACCACTTGTCGGGAAAATAGATACAATACTTGATACAACTCTACGATTTGAAGAATCATAAATACTAGACGAATCAGAATCAGGCATAGCTTTTAAATCAATAATGAGATTAGCGGTTGTGTATCCTTCACATTTAATTTGGACAATCGTGTTGCCTGCAAATAAATTATTAAACACCGCTAATCCGTTTTTATCAACTGGAGTTTCATAAATACTATCATTGACAACTACACAAACCGTGGCGTTATTGATTGCAGAATCCGATTTAGATATTGTAGATGATCCGTCAACGACACTTACGACATATCGTATTCTTACTCCGCTTATGCCATCTGTGTAAATAACAGCATCAGGTTCATTAGCTTTTTTACATCCTGATAAAAAGATGACAAGTATTATTAAAGTGATAACTGTGTTTTTCATAATCTTAGTTTTGTTATTTAATTTATTAATTTGAATTTAAAATTCGATTTAATATAAAATCCCATGGAGTAATCCATTCTTAAATTATAAAGGTCATAATACAGATTTACACCTAATCCAATTTTAATGTTTTTGATTTTTTCGTATTTCCCAATTAAATGAGCATTTATAAATGCCCGTTGGTCTTCGGTGTAATTTGGTTTTTCAATATTAAATGATGAAAACATCTGATTTCCAAATTTTGTAAAGTAATAATCCCCATACCAGTGTTCTAGTTTAAGATTAACAAATTCATTTGAGAGTTCAACACCTGACAATACTCCATAACCGTAAATGTACTTTAATCTTTTTGTAGGACTCTGATCTAGAGATGTGTAATAATGTGAAAACAAACTGACTTTTGTTAAAAATGATTTAGGGTACATATTATAATTTAATCCTGAAACGGAGTTCATGATTGTTTGCACATTATCATCACTTGAGTTTATTTGCCCTCCAACATGGCTTGCGACTCCGTCAAGGTTTAACTCAAGTATCGACTGATTGTTTTTATTGATTAGACTTATTTTGTTTGATGTGCCAAATAATATTATCTCTGGAAACGGAGAACCATCAAATATAAATTGCCTCCAATCAATCCATGTATCTGAGAAGTATCTTTTGCTTTTATGCATAAATTGCAAACCACTTTCCACATTATTGGTCAGATAGTTTTCGTCAGCAAGAATATAGTCAGATATATTATGATTTATAGTACTTGTAAGATTACCAAAAATCAGTTTACTCTGTTCGCCCGTTTTAAACTCAAGGCTAAATAGAGGCCTAAACTCACTGAATCCCTTAACGCCCGAGTACTTTTGAGCATGAAATCCAGCAGAAAAACTTAATCTTTTTGTTGCATTATATTTTATTTGTGGTTTTAACCAATACCCGATAAGAGTGTATCCTTCAACAAAAGGATTAAAATATTCATTATTCTTTAAAAAATTAGTATTGTCAATTTCGACAAATAATTTAGATGTGTCTTGAGTTTGAGAAAAGTCAGAAAAAAACTCATGAAAAACTTGAGCAGAAACCGAAATTGGCAATAAAAAAATTACACTTAAAAATATTTGTTTTGCAAATGAAGTCATCCCAAAGATAGCCGATTTAAAATTTGTTTGTGCAAACGTATCTGTTTTTCTGATAAATAGAAGTAATAAGGTTTCATTAAACTTGAATTACAGACAGTTCATTATTATTTCGGCGAACTCTCTTACAGCACCCTCGCCACCACTTTTTTCAAGATGAATTATATCTGGAATGTTTTTTATTTTTTGAACCGCATTTGCAGGACAAGCAGCTAATCCAACATTTGACAAAAGTTCAAAATCGTTAATGTCATCACCAATATAAGCGACTTCCGATAAACTAATCCCAGCTTCGCTACAAATTTTGGTAACAGTTTCTAACTTATTTGTTTCTCCGTGAAAGTCAAAATCCAGTTTAAGCTTTCTAGCACGAGCTCGATTTAATTCTCGATCTTCTCCGGTAATAATGCCCACTTTTATGCCTTTTTCTTGCAATATCTTAAATCCCATTCCGTCGTAAGTGCAAAACTTTTTAAGTTCATCACCTTTCTCAGAATAATACATTCCAGCATCAGTTAAAACCCCGTCCACGTCAGACAGAAAAAGTTTAATTTCTGTTTTTATCGACTTAGTCACATTTTCACGTTCGGACATCAAAATTTCGCCAATCTTCCAGTCAGGCGGCTCGTCGAGTTCCAAAGCGGTATTTTCCGACATTACGTAAACCTCTATTCCTCCTGAAATAAAGTTTTTCTCGGTAATAACACTTGAAACTCTACTGATATAAAATGCACCGTTTTCCATGTACATACTACCATCGAAATCCTGACGACGCGGCCTGTTTTTATAGTCATAATTTACTGGAGTTCCGTCAGTATTCCAGAAAAACCTTTTTATTTTAACACAAGATAACATTGAATCTTTTGCTGAATACACAAATTGTTTGACAGCAGAGTCAAAATCATTAGAAGTTGTTAAAGGAGATGTTGCCTGAGCAATCATAAATATATCCTCATCTTTTAATCTTGCATTCGCCATATATTCAAGAACAACATCTATCGTTAATGAGGTGTCAGTAGAATTAGCAGTATCGCGATGGAATATTTCGACTTTCGAAAAACCGAAATCATTTACAATACTTGCATATTTTTGAGAATCTAAGGCAACAACGATTTTATCTATTTGATAAGCATTTTGCAATGAAGACAAAACCCAATAAATCAGAGGCTTGCCATAAAATAGTTTTATGTTTTTATCCTTAATTGATTTACTCCCACTTCGAATAGGCACAAATGAAATAACACTCATATTAAATACTAATTATATTTCAAAATTCTAAATTTTTAAATAATCTCATGAACTCAACAAATTATAAGCATGTAATTTTTCACGTTTTTGATATGCTGTTCAAGATTAAGACAATACATCTTCCTGAGTAATTGGAGTATCGGCTTTAATATCTCTAACAAGAACTTTATTTAATATTAAATCAATTTGATCTGGTCTTAACCCAATGCTTGGCACTTTATATCCGATATCTTTTTTTGTTATGCTATCACCTTTTTTTAAATCTTTATTTGCAACACAACTATATCCATATTTTTCTTTTGCCAAAAGTTCTACATCAGATAAATTCTTTTGTTCTGTTCCAATAGATGCTTCTAAAGCTCTAGTGTATGATTTAATCATTTCCATTCCACGAGGTTCTACAGAACATACATGATCTGGACCTTTCATTGTTCTATCCAAAGTAAAGTGCTTTTCGATAAAACAACTTCCGAATAAAACCGATGCCGCAGGGATAACAACTCCTTTATCATGTGAAGAATATCCTGCTAAAACATTAAATTCGTTAATATACCTTTTTATTACTGAAAGATTAACATCTTCGTTATTAGTTGGATATGAGGTAGTGCACTGTAATAAAATTAATTTATCATTTAAAGGCAAAATTGTTTTTACAGCCCTTTCTACTTCTGCAAATGTATGCATCCCAGTTGAAAGCACCATTGGCTTATTATATTTTGCAACATGCTCAAGCAAAGGAATATGAGTTACCAAAGGG
>JAQVPT010000115.1 GCA_028701945.1 Bacteroidales bacterium | reverse complement strand
ATACACATTATAAAGTTTTACAAGCAATTGCAGGTGCAATAAAAGAGTGGCAAAAAGAAGAAGATCTTTCGCAACTTAAAATTATTGGCTATAGAAATGTTTGGTTTAAATTTGAACCTTCTGAAGCAGATATTATTGTCCCAGTTTCATTAAATTCATTGAATGTTTTAGAAAACTCATTTTCTGAAAGTTATATGAGCCAAGTAAAAGCGTCATTTCCAAGTTTTGAATATGATGGTAAATTCAATGAATTAACTCAAAAAATTTGGGTGAAACAACTCAAACAAATTCAATTGCTTTTAGGAAAGGATTTCTTCTATGAAAACGACCACCCTTTAATCCGGGCAACTCATGGGCTACTTTATATTAAAGAATTATCTGTTGATGATTTTATCACAATGGCAGAGAGTTTAGAAAAAGCAATCGAAGAAAATCCTTTTTAATACTAATTGTCCGATAAAAAAACAGCAACAGATTCCTATCGATTTTTATTTTGTAGCATCTTGACTCAAGCCAATTTGCACAGCTAATATTAGATGAAATGCAAAAAATGTTTATGTCCCAAAGGACAAAGAAAAAACTTCACATATTATTATTTTACTGATATTAAAGCCCGCTGGGCTATGGCAAATTGCCCAGAGGGCATAAATGTCAGTAAAACTTAAACATCAATTGGTATCTGATTGCCCGTGGGGCATAAACATCAAATTGCTTATTAACCCGTGTCTTTGGCAGATGGTAAAATTTAATTTTAACATGCCACATAGATTTATAATTTTATATTTATGTTTGTTCTTAAGGCATTTAGAATTTTTTTTAATTTTACTCGGACAACAGTGCTTTTTAATACTAATACCAGTATAATAACAGAACACCCGATATAAATTGATTATTTTACGCATCTACTTTGTTGCAAAATTAGAAAAAAGCGCAAGCTATTAGATGAATTTCTCGTATCTTATTTGCTGATAATTAGTTGTTGAACCTCAGTTTTGGCAGAGTTTTCAGAAGTAAAAACTACTTGATATAGACCGTTAGATAGTTGGTTTGCATTGATTATACTTTCTGTACTAGAAATAGTTTGCTCATATACTTTTTGACCAGTGATACTATAGATTGCAATTTTACCGCTGTTTTCATGTGTGGATGAGAAATTAAATGTTCCGTTGCTTGGGTTGGGGAACAATGATATTTTGGATTTCTGAACCTCATGATTTAATATGCCAACAGTTGACAGAGTAGTAAATTCTACTGATTTAGTAGCTCCCCACTCGAAGTTAGCGTTATAGCCCACAGCTAAAGCATAATATGATGTTTCTGGTAATAGTTCTTCCCAGTTCCAGTTTATTGTTTCGTATTGGTAGTATCCGTCATTTTGCAATAAATTATTGACAGAATCTTCGCCTATTTCGTTGTATTCGTCAACTGTAATTAACCCAACGTGAAAAACGGCAGTTTCTGCATTTGGGGTGGCAATAATATTTATTGAATTATGAGTAATATTAGAAATTTGAACCTCTATTTCAGATATTCCCTCTCCTCCAGCCATTTCAGTAGTAAATGTTACTAATGCAAGAGTTCCCCACTCACTATTAGTATTTTTACCTATTGCAATGGCATGATAGGCAGTTCCATGCTTTAATCCTGGCCATACCCAGTTATCTTGAGAGTATAAAGGTTGGGTTGAGGTTGTAAAATAATTAATTGCTGAATCTTCTCCTATTTCGTTATAATAGTCAACGGTAATTAGACCATCAAAATAAACGCCAGTTTGATCATTTGGTGTGGCTATAAGTCTTGCAGATCTATCAGTAATTTCAGAAACTTGAATATCTATTTCGGCTATTCCAATTCCACCACCAGCACCTGTTGTAAAAGTTAGGGAGTTGATAGCAAATTCCTCGTTGTCAGAATTCCGCGGAAGCACGAAAATTGTGTATGCGGTAGCTCCATCAAGTGCTGACCAAAGATGTGTATAGTCTCCTGTTTTTAACAGACCAAAAAATTTAATCATTGCAATATTTGGAGTAGCATCTGGACTAATATAAATATAATAAGAAGTACAAACAACATTTGGGGTAAAGCTTACACCCACAGTGGTTTGAGTAATTTCTCCGATAGTAATCTCAACCGCTGGATCAGTTTTTTCTCCGAAAGCATTATTGGTTTTTATTCTTGAAACAATTACTTGATTTTGTGCAAATATGCCAATCGTAAGGAGTAGGGTAAAAAGCAAAATTGTAAATTTTTTCATAATACTTATTTTTTAATATTTTATTGCGGCAAAAATAAATATATAATTCTAGATTATGGTATAAAGAGAAAATATTTTGTTTTTTTTGATATAAAAGAAAAAAGACTGTTTGTGGAACAGTCTTTTTAAGCTTACTAAAACATATTAAGGGATGTAGAAAAGTGAGTTGGGGACAACCCATAAATTCTTTATCCACATTTTGAATACCCACAATCAGAACATATTACACAACCATCCTGATAAATTAAGGTGTCGTCCATACTACAACTTGGACACTTGTCGCCTTTTCTGGAAGCCTTTGTACCATTAGGAATATATTTGCGTAATGCTCTTTCGACACCATTTTTCCAAGTGTTGATGTTATCACTATCTAATTCTAGAGAAGAAACAAGTTCTACAGCTTTATCTATCGACATTCCATGACGAAGGACACCAGAAATAAGTTTAGCATAATTCCAATAAGTTTTATCAAAAGTATGAGACAATCCTTCGAAAGTTGTCATATAGCCATACTTGTTTTTATATTGAAAGTCATATCTCGAAGTACCGTCCTCGAAACGCATTTTTATAATTTGTCCACAATCAATAGCAGTAGGAACATTGAGTACATCTTCTTCGACACGCCCAGTAAAAATTTCATACGGAGAGCCATCCATAAGACCAATAAATGCTATCCACTTTTCTTTATTGTTTTGAAATCTAACTATATCGGCATCAAGAACTTTAGGCCTTTTTAGCTCGATGATTTTTCGCTGCTTTTCATTATCATTATTTGCGAGTAACACACCGTCTCGTGAGCCTTCGCGATAAACGGTTATCCCTTTACAACCAGATTTCCAAGCTTCAAGATAACAGTCGCCCACAGTTTCTTCTGAAGCATTTTCGGGCATATTTATCGTTACGCTTATGCTATGATCAACCCATTTTTGAATTGAACCTTGCATTTTTACTTTTGCGATATAATCAATATCTTCGGCTGTTGCTTTATAATATGGCGATTTAGCTACAAGCTCGTTAAGTTTTTTAGCGTCATAATTTTTTACTTCTTCAACATTATAATTATTAACTTGTAACCAAGTAATAAATTTATGATGAAAAACATTATACTCTTCCCAATTATCACCTTGGTCATCAGTGAAGTCTATTCTGGATTCTGGATCGTTAGGATTTACTTTTCTACGACGTTTATAAAACGGACGAAAAACTGGTTCAATACCCGAAGTTGTCTGTGTCATTAAGCTTGTCGTTCCTGTGGGAGCTATTGTTAGCAAAGAGATATTTCTTCTACCCCAAGCTTCCATATCTTCGACAAGTTTAGGGTCTGCTTCTTTAATTCGTTTGATTATGGGATTATTTTTTTCACGTTGTGCATCATAGATTCTAAAAAAACCACGTTCTTTTGCCATATTTACTGAAGAACGATATGCTTCAATAGCAAGTGTTTTATGAACTTCGGTTGCAAAATCGGTTGCATCTTCTGAACCGTATCTAAGATTTAATGCAGCAAGCATGTCGCCTTCAGCAGTGATTCCAATACCAGTTCTTCGTCCCTCTTCGGCTTTTCGTTTGATGTTTTCCCAAAGTTTACGTTCAATACGTTTTATCTCCATGTCTTCGGGATCAGAGTTTATTTTTGCTAAAATAGCATCAATTTTTTCAAGCTCTAAATCAATAATGTCGTCCATAATTTTTTGAGCGTACCCAACATGCTGTGTAAATTTCTCAAAATTGAATTTCGCCGTCTTTTGAAACGGGTTATCGACATAAGAATATAAATTTATAGCTAAAAGACGACATGAATCGTAAGGACAAAGTGGGATTTCACCACAAGGATTTGTAGAAACGGTTTTATATCCAAGATCTGCATAACAGTCTGCTACAGATTCATTAATTATAGTGTCCCAAAATAAAATACCAGGTTCAGCAGATTTCCATGCATTATGGATAATTTTTTTCCATATTTTGTCTGGGTCAACTTCTTTTATAAATTTTGGTGAAATGTCGTCGATGGGATATTGTTGGATAAATTTTTTCTTTTCAATCAATGATGTCATAAAATCATCCGTTATTTTAACCGATACGTTTGCTGCGGTAATTTTTCCGTGAGTCAATTTAGCATCAATAAAGTCCTCACTATCAGGGTGTTTAACTGAAACGCTTAACATAAGCGCACCACGTCGTCCATCTTGAGCAACTTCACGGGTTGTGTTTGAGTATCTTTCCATAAAAGGCACAATTCCAGTTGAAGTTAAAGCCGAATTTTTTACCGGAGACCCTTTGGGACGTAAATGAGAAAGATCATGACCAACACCACCACGACGTTTCATTAATTGTACCTGTTCTTGGTCAATTTTTAAAATTCCACCGTACGAGTCTGTAACTTTATCGTGTCCTATGACAAAACAATTTGATAATGAAACAATTTGCATATTATTCCCAATGCCCGACATGGGACCTCCTTGAGGAACAATATATTTAAAATCTTTAAGTAAGCTATAAATCAATTCCTCCGACATAGGGTTGTCGTAATTCTTTTCAATACGGCTAATCTCTCTTGTTAAACGACGGTGCATATCATCGGGAGTTAGTTCGTAAAGATTGCTATCAGAATCTTTTAGAGCATATTTATTAATCCATACTCGTGCTGCTAACTGGTCGCCTTTAAAATAATCCTGACTTGCAAGCAGAGCTTCCGAATCAGTAAAAGTCTTTTTCTTAATTTCTTTTTTTAATTCTTGTTCTTTCATTTTGTTATTCAGATACATAGTCCTGATGATGTTAATATGTTAATGTTTTTAAATGTATTATTTAAGTCTCTTTTTCTTTCTCAATAATTTGCCTAATATATTAGGCAAATTTTGCATCATAAAATTACATCATTTTTATCAAAAAAAAAGGAGAGGTTATTAACATATAAAAGGGTACAAAACATTTGCTACTGTAAGAACCGTAAAATCAGACACTTAAATAATTGCAAGCTTTTGGGTAAAAAAAAATATTAACCACATAAAGCATTGATACTTTTAACTATTCCGACTATTTAATAAATTTTTTGAACAATCAAATGTTCAGTTTATATAAAACCATATATTATTCACGGCATTGGCTTGAATATCAAAGCTATATATGCTTTTACTTTAAGTCATCAAAATAAAAGTAATTAACAATTTATATATGCAAAAAGCATATCGAAAATATTAAAATTCGCCGATTAAATGCAATTTGGTAAAGGTGTGTTGCGTAGAACCAGAAGATTTGAATATGTAGTCTTTTGCCTCGTTTTGGGTGCCAAGTGCATATAAATCATATTCAAAAAGCCTTTTTGTTATATCCGATAGCTCTAAAAGCGTTTTTATGCTAAACCCAGCCCCAATTTTCACTAAATCATCAGCTTCTTTGAATTTTTTGTAATTCGGACCAAAAATAACAGCAATATTATAAACTGCGGCTTCTAATACATTATGGATACCTTTACCAAAACCGCCGCCAATATATGCAATGTTTCCAAAACGGTAGAGCTTAGATAATAGGCCTATTGTATCAATAATTACAACGCTATAATTTTTAGGGCTTTGGCTGTTAATTTCGGAATAAAGAATAACGGGCTTGTTAATCAATTGCAATAAACCCCTGATGTGTTTATCGTTAACCTCGTGAGGAGCAATAATATACCTGTATTTATCATCAGACGCATTTATAAATTTCGATAATATTTCTTCGTCTTCGGGCCATGTGCTACCACAAACTAAAGTGTGTTTCCCTTTAGAAAATTCTTCTAAAAAAGGATTGTCATATTTTTTAGATGCTATTTGAATAACCCTATCCATTCTGGTGTCTCCACATACGTCAACATTAGTGATGTTTTTGGTTGTCAATAATTTTTTAGAGTTTTCGTCTTGTACAAATATATATCTAAAATTATGGAGCGTTTTCAAGAAAAATTTGCCATAAGATTTAAAAAACATCTGGTTTTCTCTAAATATTGCCGAAATGCAATAAGCAGGAATGTTTTCGTTATTTAACTCGTCAAGAAAATAATGCCAAAATTCATATTTTACAAAAATAGCAAAATCTGGTTTTAGAATTTGTACAAAATCGTGAGCATTGTTTTTTGTGTCAAAAGGTAAATAACAAACAATATCAGCAAACTCATAATTTTTGCGTATTTGGTATCCACTCGAACTAAAAAAACTAAGAAGTATTTTATAATCTTTTGTAAGTGGATCAGTTTTGAATTTTTCTATTAGTGGTCTTCCTTGTTCAAATTCTCCTAATGAAGCACAATGTATCCAGATATATTTAGAGTTGGGATCGACTTGCTCAGCCAGTTTTTGTCGCCAGTTTTTATGCCCTTTTATTATTAAAGCTGCTTTATTATTGAATATTGAAGCTATTCTAATTCCGAAAAAGTAAAGTCTTGTGGCAATTGTGTAAAGAAGCAACATCATTAGTAATAATAAAATTTATTAGGACTTTTCTTATAAAGAGGTAAAATCCAGCCTGCTCTGATACCGAAAAGATAGTCGTTTCGTTGAGAATCATCGCGTTCCATGGTGTCGAAATTAAAATCTCTACGGCATTTTGTCCAAGCTTGATAAAATTCAAATCCAATATAAAAATTTAGAGCATTCTTATTACTCAAATATTGATATCCGACAAATTCACGCATACTTAAACCATTTGATAAACGATCGTACCCTTTTTTATAATCTCCTAAAACTGGAGGTGTGTTATTGTCTTTGTTCTCTATGTGGATGTGATGTTGTAACAAGCCAGCTCCTATATTAAAAACAATTCCAGAATTAGGATTTGATTTTTTAACAGGAAAAACTCTGCCAATCTTCACTCCAGAATAAAATCCACGTTCTGTTAGTAGTATAGTTCCATATTCGCCATGTTCGTTAATGATTTCCCCATGCTCAGTCATAATCCCTTTTAATACGCTACTGCTATCTTTAAGAATACCGCCAAATAAATAACTTACTTCAAAACCAGCAGTCCAATTAGATTTAAATTTGTAATTAAGTCCTACTCCAATTGTAGAATTAACTCCAAACCTATCAGCCATATCTCCTCCAGGAACTTGAAACGAATAATTTATTTCACATTGCCAAATGTTGAGGCTGGTGTCTTTTATCTGCCCAAAAACTAAACTTGAGGATAAAATTGCGAAAATTAATATGCCCAATTTTCTTATATTCATAACTGCAAAATTAATAAAAATATTTATATAAAGTTTAAAACGCAAATTTTAAACTTTTATTGAATAACATTGTTGTTTTTGTACTTTTGTAAAAAAAACATATTATGACCAGTGAACTTATTTTTATTATCATACTAGCAATTGTCGTTTTTGGATTTTTCTTTGGGCAAATTCTCGATTTTCTAAATGCGTCATGGTTTAATAAACCAATACCGAACGAACTTAAAGATGTATATGACTTTGAAAAATATAAAACTCAACAGCGATATAAGACCGAAAATTACCGTTTTGGAATAATAAGCTCGATTTTTAGCTTTATATTGATTGTGGTAATGTTACTTTTTGATGGTTTTGCGTATGTTGATGCGATTGCTGGAATTATTTCAGAGCATTTCATTTTAAAACCATTATTGTTTTTTGCAATTATATTTATTGCAATGGATGTTTTGTCAATGCCGTTTTCGATATATGATATTTTTGTAATTGAGAACAAGTATGGTTTTAATAAAATTACTCCAATGATCTTTATTTTAGACAAGATAAAATCGGGGCTTCTTATGGGAATAATAGGAGCCGGAATTTTTTCTATTATTATTTTGTTTTATGACCTAAATCCTGAGTGGTTTTGGCTTTATGCGTGGGGACTTGTTGTGGTTTTCTCTGTGTTTATGAATATGTTTTACTCCACTTTGATTGTACCATTGTTCAATAAACAAACTCCACTTGAAGAAGGAGAGCTTCGTTCAGCAATTATGGAATTTGGTAAAAAAGCTGGATTTAATATTTCTAATATTTTTGTAATTGATGGCTCTAAAAGATCAACAAAAGCTAATGCGTACTTTAGCGGAATGGGACCTAAAAAACGAATTGTTTTATATGATACGTTAATTAAAGAAATGACGACAGATGAAATTGTTGCTGTACTTGCTCACGAAATTGGGCATTATAAACATAAGCATATATATAAATCGCTGGTTACATCAATTCTTGAAACGGGTGTTACATTGTTTATTTTTGGTTTATTTGTAGGAAGCGATCCTTTATCACAGGCTTTAGGGGTTGATTCAGCAAGTTTTCACATTGCACTTATCGCATTTGGAATTATTTATAGCCCATTATCGTCAGTAATTGGAATTGTTTCTGCACACTTTAGTCGTAAAGCTGAATTTCAGGCTGATGATTTTGCAGCAAAATATGAACTTGCTGAACACTTGATTGCCGCTTTAAAGAAATTGAGCTCACACAATATGAGTAATCTAACACCACACCCTTGGGTTGTTTTTACTTCTTATTCTCATCCCCCAGTATTGCAAAGAGTACGAAATTTGCTTAGTACATGACAAAAAATCACATTTTTCACAAAGCAGCTTATTTAAAAAATCATTATTGTCCGATAAAAATAATTTATTATTTTTATATTTAGTTATATTACTGATTAGCAGTATATTGAGATTTTGATAATGATCTATTTTAAAAGTAAGCCCCCCTCAAAATAGTGCTAATTGATTAGATTTTATTTGCTCTTTCTGCCAATCTTTATCAGGATTCTCCAAAAAATTGATGAGATGAATGTAATTGAATAGGTGTATTTTACAAAAACTCACCAAATTTGAAAATGCCCATGATCTTTTAAGCCTTTTTTGGATCACCGTCATCAATAAATTTGCTATCAATGCGCAATATATTTGTATTTTGATTGCATTCTCATTATCACCTAAGAAATACTTTAATGGAAAATTTTGTTTTAATTGCTTAAACAATAACTCTATTTGCCAACGTAATTTATATAATGTAGAAACTAAATCAGGTCGCATTTCGAATAAATTGGTTAAAAATTCAAACTCTCTTTTGAGTTCTCTGTCATAAAAACGAACTTTGCGAAGCCTCAATTTGCTTGAGTGGGACTCCTTTTTAACAGTAATTTCTATGATTTCATCTTCCAAAACACCTGAATGGATATCTTCGCTAATTATTTTATTTTCGATGGTTTCATAATATGCATTATCCTTAATTCTAGTTACAAATCCGGTTTGATTTTCGCTAAACTTCTCGAACGCCTTATAATCATTGTAGCCTTTGTCAAATATATATATGGTGTTAGAATCCATTTTTAGTTTTTCCAATAAAATATGATCATGTTTTGCGGCTTCAGTAAACCACAATAATCGAGGGATTTTTTCATCTACATTTATAACGGTATGAACTTTTATACCACCTTTTTTCTTGCCATTTTGGGGATTCCGTCCAACACATTTAAGAATATCTTTAAAAAGGCTAATTGTTGTGCTATCAAAAATCTCTATTTGCTTGTTAATAACGTCTTTTACACGGCTGTCCGAGAAAACGTGACTATATTGTTTTAGTAATTTATTGTAGATTTGTCCAAACACATCACTGTCTCGCCTCTTATTCGCATCTGCCAAAGTGCTTTTTCGAGGGATATAATTTAACTGAAAATGTTTTGTTTTACCTGCTAATCCTAGCATTGCCCCCGAAACTTCACGCAACGATGAACATTTTGCAAAAGCACAAAAAACCATACTTATTAGGTGGTCTTTTGTTTTAAATTTCTTGACATATCTGTCTGATTTAGTCGATTTTGCAGAAT
>JAQVPT010000114.1 GCA_028701945.1 Bacteroidales bacterium | reverse complement strand
AACAATGGATTACTGAGCTTCACGCTAAATACAAAGTCGTAATACATGAAAATGTGCTGAATCAAATTGCTGAATAATATGGCATATCGTATAATTTTTGTTTTAGTAATTCTCGGTTTTTTAAGTAATAGTTGTAAAGATAATGAAGAGGCTAAACCAGATTTAAATATAGTTGCCGAAGTTAATGGTGAATACCTGTATAAAAAAGATTTAGTTAAAATATTGTATAAAAATATTAGTCCTGAAGACAGTGCTAAATTAGTTTCTAATTATATCCATTCTTGGTTAGGTGAAAAACTTATGTATAGCGAAGCTCGCCGGGTTCTTACAGATACGGCTTCTATTGAAAATAAAATTAAGAATTATAGACAACAGCTTTATCTCTATTACTATTCCGAAAGATATATCTACAATGATGTAGATTACAAACTATCTGAAGAGGAAATTGAAGGCTATTATACTAAACATCTACAAGATTACGTTTTAGCCAAAACTTATGTTAAAGCTCACTATATGACAATGGATGCCGAAGTATCGACTTATTATCTTGAAAGAGACCGCCTTTTTAACAGTAATCTTGAAGATAAAGAAGAATTGCTTGATTTCTGTGTAGGCACAGGTCGTAAAGTGTATTTCTTTGAAGAGTGGACAGAGTTGGGAGAGTTTCTTGATGAGGTTAAGTGTTTAGACTCTTTTGATGCAAATGAATTGCTTTTTAAATCTACTCTTGAAAACGTTTCTAATAATCTTAGATATTTAATTAAATTTGATGATTATAAAACACTAGGTGATTATATGCCATTGGAAATAGCTCGCGAAAAAATAGCCGAAATACTTATTAATCATAAGAAAAAAGAAAAATATTTACAAAAACAAAATCAACTTATAGAGCAAGGTGTTAAGTCTGGCTCTGTAGTTATAAAACAATAATATGCTAAAGAAATCCATCGTAATACTAAGTATCCTGATATATTTTGTAAACCTTCAAGCTCAGGAAGTTATTGATAAGGTCATTGGGGTCGTAGGTAACGAAATAATCCTAAAATCAGATATCGAAAATCAGTATATTCAGATTCAATCACAAGGTTATGATTCTGAAACAGAAGACCTTAAGTGCGACATCTTAGAAGAACTGATGTTTCAAAAACTGTTGTATTTACAGTCAATAGCTGATAGTGTCGAAGTTACAGTAAAAGAAGTTGATACCGAACTTGATAGACGTTTAAGCGTTTTTATTAACCAATTGGGATCAGAAAAAAAACTTGAAGAGTTTTATGGTAAGTCATTGCTTGAGATAAAAACTGATTTCCGAAGTATTATTAAAGAACAATTGCTGACACAAAAAGTGCAGATGGGACTTACATCAGATGTCAAAATTACTCCTTCGGAGGTTAAGGCGTTTTTTGAGGATATTCCGCAGGATAGTTTGCCAGTCGTAGAACCTTATTTTGAATTATCTGAAATTGTTATCACTCCCGAAATTAGTGAAACTCAAAAAAATGAAGTGCGAGAAAAACTAAACTCAATTCGAGAACGCATACAAAAAGGTGAAAGTTTTGCAACTTTAGCTATATTATATTCCGAAGATCCTGGTTCGGCTACAAAAGGTGGAGAGCTCGGTTTTGTTGGACGAAATGACCTTGTTCCTGAGTTTGCTTCTGTCGCTTTTAACCTTACTTCACCTGATGAGGTATCAAGAATTGTGGAGACAGAATTTGGTTTTCATATTATACAACTTGTTGAGAAAAAAGGTAATATGATGAGCTTTAGACATATTCTTTTGACACCAAAAATAGGAGTGGAGGAGCTGGAAATTGCAGAAACTGAAATTAATGAAGTTTATAAAATGATGCAGACAGACTCATTGAGTTTTGATAAAGCCGTTGAAAAATATAGCGATGGAGATTCAAAATTTAATCAAGGAAAAGTGATGAATCCTTACTATGGAAATGCAAAATTAAGTAAAGATTTTGTTGATCCTTATACGGCGAAAAATGTTACTTCTTTGAAACTTGGCGAAGTTTCTAAACCGTTTTTATCGGCAAACTCTCGCGGTGGTAAAGTTATGAAGATTATAAGGTTAGATGTTAAAGTTGAAAAGCATATTGCAAACCTTAAAGAAGATTATCAGGAAATTCAGCAATTTGCGCTTGATCAAGCAAAACAAGATGTTATTGAGAAATGGATAAACACTAAACTTGAAAGTACATACATCAATATTGATGAATCATATAGTAATTGTAATTTTAAATTTGGAAAATGGACAAATAAATAATATATGAAAACAGCGGAAATAAAAACACAAGAAGGTGTAATGAAAGTGGAATTTTATTACGAAGATGCACCAAAAACAGTAGAGAATTTTATTAAACTTGCAAAAGAAGGATTTTATAACGGACTGAGATTTCACCGTGTTATTCCCGATTTTGTTGTTCAGGGTGGCTGCCCTTATTCAAAAGATATGCGTGATAGTAAAATCGGTTCTGGTGGTCCAGGGTATTCTATCGATTGTGAATTAGATGGCGAAAATCAACATCACGAACGTGGAGTTTTGTCTATGGCTCATGCAGGACGTAATACTGGAGGTTCTCAATTTTTTATCTGTCATAGTCGTAATAATACTGCGCATCTTGACAGAATTCATACTTGCTTTGGATTAGTTGTTGACGGATTAGATGTAATCGACAAAATTAAGCCTGGTTGCCTGATTGAGGAAATTGTTGTTAGCGAGTAATAACAATATATGAATTAGAGATATAGGTTTAGTACATGACAAAAATTATTAATCAATTATAAACTAATCACTTATTAATAATTCATCATTAATAAACAATGCTAAAAGCTTACATAAAAATCTACGATTCAGCACGTTAGGTGTTCTATTTGCTCACAAGTATTGGTTTTCGAGTTACTCGAAAACCAGATTGTGGTCTAACTCGAAAACCAAATTGTGGCAGTAACGAGAAAAGCAGATTGTGAAATATCAAACAGAAATAGATATTGTTAAATTTTTGTCATGTACTTATAGATATAGGTTAAATGAACAAATTTAACCTATATTTTTTTGCATGTTTCTTGTATTTTAGATAAGGTCATTGGTCCTTCGTTAAACAGTAGATCTAAAATGCAAAGGTTTGGTATAAAACCATGTCTCTCAGAGAATACCTGATAGTATTCTGCTGGTTCAAAATTAGCATCATAAATATTTTTAGATAGTTTTGGGTGTATTTTATCACGTAGGTCAATAGTATCTGTCGTATTTTTATTATAAGCATCGGTTATTTTATAGTTTTTTTGTATCCCAATTGTGTTAAGTAGGTTGTCCAATATTTTCATATTTAGATCAATTAAAAACTTTTCCTTTTTTAAGAAAAAATGCTCTAATTCTGGAAAATAATGGTCATAAAATGCTGAGTTTTTATATGCCGACAATATTGCTCTGTTTTGTTTTTTTTGCCAATCTTCAGAATAATCAATTAATATGTCTTTTGTAATTGTTCTGTTATTTTTTACTACTGGTATAGTTAGGCTTAATTGTCCATTTGAAGATGCAATTACAAATCGATTGCGATAAGTTTGTTTTGCATAAGTGTCCATTTGTTCAATTGATATTTCATCGTATAGAACAAACTTGCTTAGATATTGAATGTTTGGAAAGTATGCAGTATTCAGAATTGCTTTGCTCATTGTTATTTGATGACTTTTCCAATTATCAAATCTTCGGGTATAAACCCCCATGTTCTTGAATCATTTCTATTATGTCTGTTATCATTGAGCACAAAATAATAATTCTTTTTGATTGTGTAAGATTCCGCTAGTTCGTTGTTTATTTTCACTTCATTAATGTTGAAAATCAAATCGTTATCTTCGCAAAAATCAATCACATACTTATAAATACCGATATTTCTTGGATTAATCATTGTAGTAAGGTCTTTATGTGGGACAACAAATGGTCCCATATTGTAAGGATTTCCCATTGCTGAATTCCCTTTAGAACTAAACATATTTATGTCGTGTATTCTTTCTTCTACTATTATTTTACGTATGTTTATTACTTCAGGTAGTTTTGCGATGTTCTCTGAAATATCGTTTGAACATACAATTTCACATGCCTTATCATTATTAAGAATTTGTACAATTTCTACATCGAAATCAGATAAAAGATTTTCAAATACGCATGGTTCTTGAGTGCTAACTCTGTATAAAAACCATTTTGTAAAATCTCCTTCAAATAAAACATCATTAACGTAAATTTGTGTATTCTCAATTCTTATTATATCTCCAGGGATCCCTATCACACGTGAGCAGTAATTTTTCTTTTGACGATATTTTTTGTCTAAGATTGTTGGGTTTTTGTGGATGATTAAATCGCCTTGCTTTAAAAGTTTTGCGGCACTCGGTTTTATTAAGTTTAAAGTAGTATTTGGATTTTTAATTCTCTGTACTATATGGGTTTTATCTCCTATAGGATAAAAATCAGCTTTGTAAATTCCCAGAGACAAAGCAATAACGATTACCGTTAATACAATTACCGAACTACTAACGAGTAAAATTATTTTTTTCCTTGACATGTCATTAATAAATTTTAATAAAAACAATAAAAAGTATTATGAAATTTTGATTTTAAGTGCATTAACAAAAAACATATAAGTCAAAATATTCACTTTACAAACGCCAATATACATAATAAAGTAGAGTTTGCAAACAGGAATTGTTAAATCTTAGTTAATCATAAAATTGCGAATATTAAGGGTCTGTTATTCGTTATGAACTATTTTACCAATTCTGTTCCATCTAATTCCGCCATATTCTTTGTCTCTTGAAAGCCAAATTAGCCAGGCTTTCCCTACAACATGGTCTTCTGGAACAAATCCCCAGAATCTGGCATCTGCTGAATTATGTCTATTGTCACCCATCATCCAGTAGTAGGTCATTTTAAATGTGTATTGCTCAGTTTTGTCTCCATTTATATAAATGCCGTCTTCTTTTACTTCGAGATCATTATTTTCGTAATAATCAATTATTCTTTCGTAAAGTGGCAGGTTCTTGCTATCCAATTTTATTGTTGCTCCAGCCGCAGGGATGTAAAGTGGACCAAACCAATCTTCGTTCCAGTTATATTGTTCGTTATGTGGGAAAATTCTAAAGTTAGGTTCGCCTTTCGGTTTAACATCTTTGGAAATGCTTTTTATAAGTTGTATGTTTTTGAAATCTTGAAGATTTATACTTGTAAGCGGTATTATAAAAGTATTATTTTCAACCCTGATGTCAGATTGATTAATCCCATGTTCTTTTAGAACTCTTGCTGGTATTCCAGTTCCGTCAGTTTGAACACGATAATTAAATTGTTTTGTTGGGATTTCTTTTTGGGGCTTGCTGTTTATAAAAACTTCTCCATCACGAACTTCTAGTGTGTCGCCACCAACTGCCACACAGCGTTTGATGTAATTTTCACGCTTATCTAATGGTCTTACAATTATGTCGTAAACGTCCATAATTGTTTTGCGTGCAATTTTCATGTAGTCTTCATGAGTTTTTAATTTTTCTGTTAGATTAGCGGTGCTTTTTGATTTGTAAAATTCTTCATCATATTGACGCAATTTTACCGAAGCACCTTCAATCATTTCTGCATTGTGTGCAGGATTTGTATTCGGGTCAAAAATGTAATATGCAAGTTGGTAATAATACTCGTTAGGTTTTAGGCTTGCCAATTTTGTAGTATCAAAATTATTGTTTGCAAGATATGCTTTTTCACTTTCTTCCATTATGTATGCTGCAATTCTTGTAATGTCGTAATAATCTTGTGCTTGATTTTGAATTACTACTGTATCGCCTGTTGGGAAATTAAAAACGACCATGTCGTCTCGTTGTACATCGCCCCAGCCAGCCATTCTGCGGTATTCAGTTTGTATCCACTTTACGTATGAGGGTGTGGCCTTTGTTAATGGCAATGTATGATGTACAAATGGAAATGATATTGGCGTCATCGGTACACGAGGGCCATAAGCCACTTTACTGACAAAAAGGTAATCTCCAACCATCAATGTCTTTTCCATCGAGGAAGTAGGAATTGTAAATGCTTCAAAGAAGAATATTCTTATAAATGAGGCTGCTATAACTGCAAATATTAGTGCATCAACCCATTCGAGAGTTTTCCTTTTGATTGTTGAATATTTTTTATCTTTTCGAGGTTTCCAGAACGCCCAACGAACAAATTTTGTCAGATAAATATCAATAATAATAAGTTCTAGTAGTAGCCACCAATAGTTTCCCAACCACACTACCCATAAAACGTAGCACAATGTAACTAGAGCAAACCAAACATATTTAGTGTTGATTTTTTGATAAATTTTCGAATTGAGTATTTTTGATTTTAACCCGATTTTTTTATTTGCCATTATTTTGTAGTTTTAATAAATCACGCATTGTAAAGTAACCACTTTTTTTGTTCATTAAAAATTCTGCCGCTAAAACTGCTCCAATGGCAAATCCTGTACGGTCTTTTGCATTATGTTCAAGTATAATATTATCTATTTCGCTTTCCCAAATTACTTTGTGAGATCCTATTATTTCACCTTCTCTAAACGATTCAATTTCGAGATTTCGTTTGTCTTTAACAGGTTTTAACTCATAATTAACATATTTAGAGTTGTTTTTAAAAATCCCATTAGCAAGACTTATTGCTGTACCACTTGGTTTGTCTAACTTATGGATATGATGTGTTTCTTCGATACGAGCATCGTAAGATTCAAAATCGCCGAGTAATTCAGCCAGTTTTTCATTTATCTCCATAAAAATATTTACACCTATATTAAAATTAGATGCATAAAACACAGAGCTGTTATTCTCTTGGCAGATTTGTTGAATTTGATTTTCGTCTATTTTCCAACCAGTCGTTCCCGAAACAATAGGAATGCCTGCTGCTGCACATTCAAAAATATTGTTCTTTGCAGAATCGGGGGTAGTAAATTCAATAGCTACATCTACATTGTCTTTTAATTGATTTGCGATGCTGTCTTTATTTTCCAAATCAACAATTACAGTTACTTTATGATTCCTTTGCATGGCTATTTGCTCAATGGTTTTTCCCATTTTTCCGTAACCAATAATACCAATATTCATACCTGACAAATTTTATAGCGTAAAAATACAATAATTTTCTATGTAAAATGTTTTTTTTGAGTTTTAATCGATAATCATCAATATTGTTTGCGTGCATTTACAAGTATTGTGTTTTCTCACAAGTAAAATCATTGATGTCCGATAAAAGTTTAATAAGATATATTTGGGTTAGATAAAAAGAATATCTCGTCTAACGGGACTTCTAAAACCTTGACTACTTAGTTTTTACCGAAATAATGTCCCTTAGGTGTCATATATCGGTTGCGGCTGTGTGGAGTGTGGAATAGGAAAATAAATTACCTTTTCAAAGTTCTCACGAATCCATCTGCCAGTTGGCGGATTGTTTTAAATTTTTATCGCAAAAGCCATCAGCCAGCTGGCTGATTGGCGGTGTTCGGAAGTGTTCTGCCTGAATGTTTACAGACGTATTCCCACATTACATATAGGTGCTGTTACCTTTTCGTTGTTTATTCTTCCAATTCTTTATTTTCATTTTCTGAATTCTTCCCAAGTTTTTTTGAGTTTAATGGTGAAATTACACTCTTTTCTGTCTTTTCTTCAATTTCCTTTCTCGTATTTCCAGCAATAGTTCCACCCTGTTTTGCTATTTCCTTATTTTCTAAAAATGATTTGGGTTTCTTCTCTTTTGAGATTTCTGTTGTCGTAGCTTCTGCAAGCATATTTAAAACTAATTCAAGATTAGTCATATTATCCCGTAGATTTTCCTTTTTTAAATCTTTTAAATCTTTGTATTCTTTTGTTGTTAATCCAGCCCAGGCTTGCGTAATCTCATCTGTTAGTATTGCATATTCTAAGCCTTTTTTTACACCACGTATATCCCATTCATCAGTCAGTTCTTTACGAACTTCAATACTTTTAAGTCTTTGATTTATCCAATTTGCAGAATATCCTTTTTTTAAATAAGTTTCCATTGCTCTGTCAAAGGCTTTTTCTGGGTCTTCAGTTTCTTCAATCCTTTCATATCCAACTTTTGCTAACCATAGTTTAAACGGCTCTGCATTGGGTGATGGAATTGATTGTATTAATCGCAATAATTGTTCTGTATCAGCAACATCTGTTTTGTAATATTTTCCATCTGCTGATAGCATTTTCAGTTGACTACAATTTGTAGCCAACTCGCTTCCTTCCTTTTTTAATCTAGTTTTTAGGACACTCCAGTATTTTCTTGGATTAGCACTTTCTGTTAATATCCCAATTATATCTACTATCGAAAAAAACCATTTTTCTTGGTTGTTATGCCATTCAACCCGAACTCTCTGGTCTTGAAATAATTTTATTGTAGTTTCTTTTGTCATAATTACAAATTATCAAGCCCAAAGATACATAATCATTTCGTTTTTTAGAATTTTTTTCAGTGATGCAGTGTCGTTCTCACAATGAAAGCAAACTGTAAAATAAAACAAAGCCAATAAAGCAAAAAGTCCCGTAGGGACGTTATGTATAAAACAGTACAGAGCTCTTGATTTTTTTCTCGGACAACAATGAAGTAAAATATAACAATTTGCGATTTATATGGTTAATACGATATAGTAAAAGTCATGAGTCTTTTTTTAATGACTAGATAAAAATGAATAAAAAAGACAATTCAAATTTTTGTCAAAATATATTGTAATTTTGTGCGAATAATTAGATATAGACGGAATATTAAACTTAAATATTTTAAAATTATGGAAAAACAAAAAGTTATTTTAATGATCCTTGATGGTTGGGGAAAAGGAGATGGAAGCAAATCAGATATTATTAGTAACTCGAAAACGCCAAATTATCATAAGTTTTTAAAAGATTACCCAAACTCAGAGCTGCTGGCTTCTGGAGAGGATGTGGGGTTACCTGATGGGCAAATGGGAAATTCGGAGGTTGGACATTTAAATATTGGTGCTGGACGAGTTGTTTATCAAGATCTTGTTAGGATAAACAAGGAAATTGAAAGAGGTGATTTTTATAAGAATCCAGTCTTGAATAAGGCTTTCGATTATGCTATAAAAAATGATAAACAGATTCATTTGCTTGGACTCGTTTCTGACGGTGGTGTTCATTCAACGAATGATCATTTGTTAGCTTTAGTTAAACTCTCAGACCAGCTTGGACATAATAAAACATTTATTCATGCTTTAACAGACGGTCGTGATACAGATCCGAAAAGTGGAGTAGGTTTTTTAACCAAAATTAGTGATGCTTTAAAAACTTCATCTGTTAAATTGGCGAGTTTAGTTGGTCGTTATTACACTATGGATCGCGATAAACGTTGGGAAAGAGTGAAAATAGGTTACGACTTAATGATTAGCGGAATAGGTGAAAAAAGTACTGACATTCTTGACAGTATGCAAAAATCTTATGATAATGGAGTTACTGATGAATTTATAAAGCCGATAGTTATGGTGGACGATGACAATAATCCTTTAACCACAATACAAAAGGATGATGTTGTTATTTGTTTTAACTTTAGAACTGATAGATTACGTCAGATTACAACTGCATTAACTCAGCAAAACTTTTCTCAACATGGAATGCAAACTATGCCATTGGAGTATTATACAATGACGAGATATGACGAATCATTTAAGAACGTTAATATTATTTATGATAAGGATAATTTGCATAATACGATTGGTGAAATTGTTGCAAAAAATGGATTGTCTCAATTGAGAATTGCCGAAACTGAAAAATATGCTCATGTTACATTCTTTTTTAGTGGTGGACGTGAAGATATATTCAAAAATGAAATTAGGGTTCTAATTCAATCGCCAAAAGTGGCTACTTACGATTTGCAACCCGAAATGAGTGCTCCAGAAGTTAAAGAAGCCTTAGTTGCCGAAATAAATAAAAACTTACATGATCTAATAGTTGTAAATTTTGCTAATGGCGATATGGTTGGGCATACTGGAGTGTATAAGGCCATAAAAAAAGCGGTCGAAACTGTTGATGTATTAGTAGGAGAGGTGGTCGAAACTGCTAA
>JAQVPT010000113.1 GCA_028701945.1 Bacteroidales bacterium | reverse complement strand
AATTAAAGAATTAATAAGTTGTGTGCAAACAATAGATAGTATTTTGCAATTTAGCATATCTGGCACAGAAATAAATAGTAATATCGTATTTGGACGTATTTGGATAAACGAAATTGAGAATGAAGGAATATTAAAAATCTGTATTGATGAGAATAGTACTAAAACATACAGAACAACGGCTATTAGTATTGCAACAGGAAGCCCCGAAGAATTGGTGCAAAATGTTTTAATATCAGGTTGTGTCGAAGCATCAAATATAAATTATACTGGCCATGCTGAAAGTCTCGGATTCTTTTCAAGTGGAACACCAGGATTAGATTTTGATTCCGGTTTAATATTATCTTCTGGAAGCGTTTTAAAAGCTAAAGGGCCGAATCATTCACCTGCAACTTGTACTAACT
Organism: Bacteroidales bacterium; assembly: GCA_028701945.1. Lineage (GTDB taxonomy): Bacteria > Bacteroidota > Bacteroidia > Bacteroidales > ML635J-15 > Bact-19. Next base: position 9,762 of record JAQVPT010000113.1, on the reverse strand, counting down.
TACAAACTCCAGGTGATGACCTGTTAAGTTCAATAATTAATCGTGCAACTTTTGATGCAGCTATATTAGAATTTGATTTTATCCCTGCCGGCAATACAATATCTTTTCAATATGCCTTTGGTTCCGAAGAGTATGAGGAGTATGTTGGGAATGTTTTTAATGATATTTTTGCATTTCATATTAGTGGAGGTCCCGAAAACTACAATAATAAAAACATCGCCTTAATCCCTGAAACAAACATACCAGTGAGCATAAATAATGTTAATCAATCGCAGAATACTGATTATTACTATAATAATGATAATGGAGCATATCTTCAGTATGATGGAATGACAACTACTTTGACTGCTTTTGCAGAAGTTTCTCCATGCCAAACTTATCACATCAGACTATCGATTGCCGACGCAGCTGATCCTATTTTTGACTCTGGCGTATTTCTAAAAGCAGGAAGTTTTAGTAGTGGTACAATGCCATTGGTGAAAAACTACACCGCAGATTGGGTAATCGCAAATTCAACTTATGAAGCATGTTCAAACCAACTAGTTTTTGCAAGATCTGACAATAATAATATTGCACAAGCATTACAATTTGAGATAGAAATTTCAGGTACTGCTCAAGTAGGAATTGATTATTCTGAATTACCAACAAGCATAGTAATTCCAGCGGGACAAGAATTTATAAGTTTTCCATATTTAGTTTATGATGACGGTATCATTGAAGGAACAGAAACAGTAATAATTAAAATATATACCAATTGCGGTTGTGGTACTGAGTTTATCGAAAAAACTATTTATATTAACGATCCTATCAAAATTACTGGCAATTTGTCTTCTTCAGAACCAGTTTGTGAAAATGACACTGTTCACTATACGCTTGCAATTGAAGAACTTCCTGACGATTATAATATTATCTGGAGTACTGGACAAACCGATACAACTGAAATTGATATTATTGCAAGTGAGTCAGGAAATATTTCCGCAACGGTTTTTTATCCATGCAACGCAAAAATATTTTCAAGTTACTTAGAAGTTAAGCCTGCTCCAGTCGCGAATGTTTTTACTTCAAGCCCAGGTTGCTCGGGAGACGATATCAGTTTTTCTGCTGAAAATGGCGTTAGTTATTTATGGAAAGGACCCGAAGGATTTTACGTTACCGAAAGCTCATTTACACTCGAAAATGCTCAACCAAATCAAAGTGGAATATACAGAGTTACAGTAACAGGAGACAATGGTTGTCAATATATCGAGACTTTAAATATCCTAATAAACGATTATCCTGTAATCCAACTCTCCGAATCATATGTGCTTTGTGAGCGAGATCACCTTATTGTAAATCCCGGTACATTTTATCAATATGACTGGTTGGGACCGCAAAATTGGATGTCGCAAAATGCAACAATAGATATTACAAATATCACAATGAGTTATAGTGGGACTTATTATTTAACGGTTGCCGATGAGGTTGGATGTGAATCTTATGCACAAACCCAAGTGTTGATTAATCCAGCTCCAGTCGCTGAAGTTTCTTACGAACCGTTTATCTGTTATGGTAATAATTCTAATTTAATCGGAAGTGGAGATGGAAATCCACAATGGCTAACGCCAAATGAATTACTTAACAATGAGACTACTGTAAATATTATAAATGCCGATATTGAGGATAGTGGAATTTATGTTTTTTCTCTCGAAAATGAATTTAATTGTAAAGATTCGATTCAAATTGAGATAAACGTGGTTGTACCAGACGCTGAAATATTAACAGAAGGTGCATTTTGTACAAATACTGGAATTTTAAATTTAGAATCTGCATATCCTTTTGGAACATGGAATGCACCAGCACTTATTGATACAATTGCTGGGATTATTGACTTAACTAACTTAGAATCTGGTGTTTATTACATTTCATATAGCATCGATTTTGATGGCTGTTCTGATTCACAAACTAGTCAAATTGTAATACAAGCGGCAAGTCCAGTTGTGATTACAGAGATAAATCAAATTTGTTCTAATGTAGGAAGAATAACTCTAGAGGCAAACCCAATTGGAGGAATTTGGAGCGGAGATATAGTTTCAAACCAAAACCGAGGAACGATAAATCCTTTGCTAACAACAGAAGCTCAAACTGTAGTTACTTACGTATATATTGATGGTGTTTGTATAAATTCTGACAGTATTTTAATCGAAATAAACCAAATTCCAACAGCAGATATTAACGAAATTAGCAGTATTTGCATCTCGGATAATCCTATATTGTTAACTGCCAACTTATCAGGGGGGTTATGGTCCGGTAATGGAATAATAAATAACCTTACAGGCAAATTTAATCCTTCGATAGCTGGTGTTGGCACACATACTATTTATTATCAATTTACGAATCAAACCTGTACATCTATTGACTCGATTGAAATAAGCGTTGATACAATTATTTCTGCTCAAATAGGAAATGATTTAAGTTTTTGCAACAATGCCGAAGACGAAATACTATCTGCATTAAATACAGGAGGCGTTTGGTCAGGACAAGGTATAACAAGCCCTGCAGGAAACTTTTCCCCTTCTGAAGCTGGTATATCGTCAAATTATATTTACTATGAAATAACTAATGGAGCATGTAGTGCAAAAGATTCAATTTTAATAAGTGTACAAAATGCAATATCTGCCGACTTTATTTTACCAAACCAAGTATGTTTGTATGATGATAATTTAGAAATTATACCTGAAAATGTAGGCGGAATTTGGTATGGTGAAGGCATTACAGATAGTTTAATTTCTGTTTTTAATCCTCTAATAGCAGGAGTCGGAATCCATGAGATACAATATCAAACAAACAGTAATGCTTGTTTAAATACACAAATTCATACTATCGAAGTTTTAGATGCTCCAAATCCCAATTTTACTTGCGATGCAGTATTGTGCAGCGGAGACTACGATATTCAGCTCACTCCCGTAACAAACGGAGGTAATTGGTGTGGAAATGGAATAATAAACACTGAGACTGGAATTTTTAATCCTTCTTTTGGAAACTTAGGAGCCAATTATGTTACTCATACTGTATCAAATTTTAATTGCACATCTGCTTCTACAAAAGCTTTGTGGGTAATCGACGGCACAGAAGAAGTAATAAATAATACTCCCGATTCGACTTGTATAAACATTGCCGAACTAAGATTAGAAGCATATCCCAATGCAGGTTTTTGGACGGGTACTGGAGTAATCAATGACACAACATTTAGTCCGCAAATTGCAAGATCAGGCGTACATAATTTAATATATCATCTCGGAACTGGATCGTGCGAAATAATTGTATCACACGACATATTTGTTGATGAAATTTCTGAGCCAATTCTATTAATAAACAATGAATTTTGCAATAATTCGGATGCAATTGATTTAATTACAGATGTTCCTAATGGTGTTTGGAGTGGTGAAAACGTTATAAACAACCAGTTTTATCCTCAAATTGCTGATGTCGGTGTAAACATTGTAAATTATCAGTATCGTTCTGGTGCTTGTACATCAAACTCCCAATTTGAACTTATTAATCATGCCTCAACACCTTTATCGATTACATTGTTAGATTCTTTTTATTGCCAAAACGAAGCTCGTGTTTATCCTGTTTTTTCTCCTGAAGGGGGAGTTATTAGTGGAATACAAGTTTCTGATGATAATAGTTTTCTGCCATCAGAACTTCAAATAGGTCAAAATACTGTTACATATACATACACTGGCTTAAATGGCTGTGTGTCAGAAATTTCAAAAACTTTCGAAATACTAGAAATTCCTAATATTATTATTTCAGGAATTGATTCAATATATTGTCAAAATTCATCAGATGTTGCATTCCACACTTATCCTTATGGAGGAACATTTGATGGATTAGAAGTCTTCGGAAATTGGTTCTCTCCTTCTTTAACAGCAACAGGCGAACATATATTAACTTATTTATATACCGCTCCCAACGGTTGTTCTGCTTCTTATTCCCAAAACGTAACAATTACCAATTCTCCGGAGATTTTTTTCGAAATTGTTCAAACTCCAATTTGTTATAACGATTCAAGTGCAATTGTTAGGGTTTTGAGCGAAAACAATGATATTGAAACCGTTTTATGGAGCGATTATAATAATACAACCACAGAAACTTTAACAGGTATCCCTTCGGGTTGGTATTATGTAACTGTAACAAGTACAAATAATTGTTTGATTAATGATAGCGTTTTTATTCCGCAAAATGAGCCTTTAGTTATAAATATTAGTGGCACAAATAATCTCCCTTGTTCAAACTCCAGCACTGGAATTATTAACTTGAATGTATCAGGTGGGTTAATTCCATATGAGTATATTTGGGAAGATAACGGCTCTATTAATGCACCCGACAGAGATAATTTAGCAGCAGGAATATATAATGTTACAGTAATTGACAGCAACTCTTGTAGCATTGTAATAAGCCATACGATAGAAGAGGCTAATTCTTTGATTTATGAAACCATTGTACACAATCACAATTTTTGTTTTGGAGACAATAAAGGTATTGTAGAAATTGATTATGACGATGATTATGAAATACAATGGAGCGATAATAATTACAGTACTCTAAGAGACGAGTTGTATGCAGGTTGGTATTATTTTACAATAACAAATGCTCAAAACTGTCAAATTGTCGATTCAGTTGAGATTTACCAGACAGCGTCAATGGAAATAGGTTTCGTTATTGATTCGGTTGTGTGTGGTGAAAATTTAGGGAATATAACAGCTTCTCATAACGGCGGAGTTGCTCCATACAGTTATAATTGGTCAAATGGAGCAGACAGTTCGGCGATTTATGATTTGACAATGGGAGAATATACTCTTTCGGTAACTGATGCAAACAACTGTATGGAAAGCCAAAATATATTTTTATCTGCAACAAATAATATTACAGCCGAAATAGAAATATTACAGCCAATTATGTGTTTTGACGATGAAACTGGGATAATCACTGCACAAACTCCCGATGGTTTTTCGCCTGTATCATTTTTATGGAATACATATCAAACTAATAGTACTTTAAATGACTTGGCTGCTGGACAATATAATGTAACAATCACCGACAGTTACGGTTGCATAGGAACCGCTCAAACCGACCTTACAGAACCTGATGGAATACAAATTGATAAAACAATAACAAATTTAGTTTGCTCTGGTGGTAACAACGGAAGTGTTGCCTTAAATGTCAGCGGCGGAACTGGTAATTTAGTCTGTGAGTGGAGTAATCAAACAATTGGATTTACTAACAATAACTTAAATGCAGGAATATATAATTATAGCATTACAGACGAAAATGCGTGCGAAGAAATTGGTAGTGTTACAATATTGGAACCTGAAAACAAACTAGAATACGACTTATTAGTTAAAGCACCTCTTTGCTTTGGTGAAAATACGGGTAGTTTAGTTTTAGACGCTATCGGTGGTACACCGCCATATAACTATACTTGGCATATAAATGAATATCAGATTAATACGAAACATATAGATAATTTGTATGCGGGAAATTATTCTTATGATATTACAGATGCAAATAATTGCTCAGTTTCAAATATAGTAGTATTAAGCAACCCATCAAATATTGAGGTAAATTATACATCAATAGAGGCTTCGTGTAAAGGAAAAAATGATGGAGAAATTGTGATTTTACCTTTGGGAGGGACAGCTCCTTACAGATATGTTTATGATAATAATACATACTATGATAATGAGTTTAAAAATATGGCACCTGGTAATTATGTATTTACAATCATGGACAATAATAATTGTAAGTCCACTAGTTTGAATGCCATAATTAACGAAAGTGATATTGATTGTCTTGAAATTCCAAATGCGTTTACACCAAATGGAGATGGGATAAATGATACTTGGGAAATTAAAAATATTGATATGTTTCCTAATGCAAGCGTGCAAGTATTTAACCGATGGGGGCAGGTAATATTTGAAACAAGATCAAACGAGCAACTTTGGGATGGAACATCTTCGATGGGCGATTGTCCAACTGGCACATACGTTTATATCATTGAATTATTTAATAGAGCGGAATCTTACTCGGGCTATATAAGCCTTGTCAGATAAAACATCATCTGTTTGAGAGCCAGATGGTATTTTCATGGAATCTGGTCATTTAAAACTTAACCGTTTTAAATGACCTTTTTTATCAACTTTTCACAATATTTTCATAAATTTGTTTTACTTTAGTAAAAAATCCAAAAATAACGCACATGAGAGAAAGTAAACGCTTTATTTACCTACTGTTTATCGTAATTCTATTGTTATCTGTTACAGCAACAGTAAGCCTTATAAACTTTGAAAAAGAAATAACTAATATTGTGTGGATTTTAATTGTATTAGATGCTTTAATAACACTTGCCTTTTTATTTATTATTTTTAATCATAAAAAATTATTTTCTTATAATTCTACATCTAATCAACTTACTAAAGAAAATTCCCCTACATCGAAATATGCAAATAAACTTCTCGAAAATAGTAATTATGAAAATTCAAATCAAGACAGTTCTTATTATGAAACTTTAAAAGACTTTAATGATAATATTTTATTAAAAGAAAAAACTGAAGAGTTAAACAATTGGTGCAAAAACAGTAAAATTCCTTTTATAATATTTAAACCTATTTATGCTGAAAACAATGTTATTACAGATTTAATCTTCGAAAAAACTAATTCTTTCTTAAATAATCTTTTTGATATTAAAAACCAAAGTCTTGAGCTTATCCAATACTCAGAAAATCAAATTTTGGGAGAATTAGATATTGTTTTGGCAGGGATTCAAGATATTTCTCAAACAAAGTTTAACATTATAAACATTTACAATTCAGTATCCGATAAACATTTCACAATTAGAACCATTTTTTTAAATAAATTCAAATTCGTATTTTTAATAGAAGACCATACAAAAGAGCTTTCTAAAATAAACTCATTAGAGCGAAGTTTAAACATTTATGAGACTTGTTTTGATTTATCCGATACTCCAATGGTGATTGTAAACGCTCAAAGTTTTGTTATAGAATATTGTAATCAATCATGTTTACAATTAGTCTTCGCACAGTCAAAAGAGCAAGTTATTGGTATGAAAGCGGACTTGTTTCTACCTTTACGGCAAAAAAACGGAATTGTTAGTACTGAACTTATGATTTCAGAGCTTGAAAAACTAAATGAAAATAAGATAATCAAATCGGAAAATTGGTGTCTAATAAAAACTAACGGAGAGAAATACAGTGCCGGAGTTGTTTTTTTCAAATTAAAAAGTGATAAAAAAGAACTGGTTTGTGTTTCAATACACGACGAAAGTAATATAATAAGAATAAAAGAGAATTATGAAAAAAGTCAAACATGGCTTCAAACAATAATAGATTCTATTTTATCGATTATAGTTGTTAAAGATTCTTATGGTAAAGTTATCGCTTGTAATAATACCTTTGAGAGTTTTTTCGGGCAAAATAATGCAGTTTTAATAGGTAAATATGTCGAGGAAATATATACAGAGGATGAATCAATCGCAATCAGAGCCATAGATGATGAAATAATAAAATTAGGAATAAAAAGGACTTATGAACAACAACTTTTTATAAATGACAATACACAAAGGATATTTCTAATTACTAAAAATCCATTAATAGATAGTGATGGTAAAGTTTATGCGATTGTTGCAAATGGTACGGATATAACTTCAATAAAAACCCTTGAAAACAAACTTTATGAGGCACAATTAGAAGCTATTTTTGCGAATAATGCAAAATCAGAGTTTTTGGCTAATATGAGTCACGAAATACGCACTCCGATAAATGCTATAATTGGTTATTCGGAATTGTTACTCAAACAAAAACATAGTGATAAAACTACAGATTATATTGACTCAATACACAACTCGGGGAACGCATTATTGGGATTAATAAATCATATATTAGAGTTATCCAAAATTGAAGCTGGAAAAGTAGAGGTTTATTATGAATTTACTGACATTATACGTGTTCTTAAATCGATTAAAGATATATTTAGATTACAAGCGGAACAAAAAAGGCTTGATTTTATACTAGATATTAAAAAAGAGCCTGATGTTTGGTTTAATATAGATGTACAAAAACTAAAGCAAATACTTATAAATTTAATTGGAAATGCAATAAAGTTTACTCAAAGTGGACATGTCAAAATCGTATTTGATTATGAATACCGTGATAACGAAAAAACCGATGTGATAATTAAAATTATTGATACAGGCATTGGCATTAGTAAAAAAGATGAGAGAAAATTATTTATGCCTTTTTCTCAAATCGAAGCAGGTATTACAAGCACATCTGAAGGTTCAGGATTAGGATCAATTATTAGCAGACAATTGGTAGAGTTATTGAATGGTAAAATTACACTTAAAAGCTCTCCCGATAAAGGCTCAGAGTTCACTATCACATTAGAAAATGTTGAAATCACATCAAATAAAGATGGCGAATTATATTCGGATGAAGAAAATATCGACTATGTTTTTGAAAAAACTTCTATACTACTAATAGACGATAATTATGATAATAGAAAAGTTGTAACTGATATATTGTCGGATTATAATTTTGAATTATTTGAGGGAGAAAATGGAAAAGAAGGATTAGAGCTAACTTTGAAACATAAACCCGATTTAATTTTATTAGACATTCGAATGCCCGACATAGATGGATTTCAGGTCGCAACAAAAATTCGAGAAGCGATACCAAATTTTAAAACAACAATAATTGCTTATACAGCAGTCGAAAGTTTAAAATTTAACCAAGATGAAAAATCAGAAATGTTTGATGACATACTAATTAAACCAGTTAATAGAAATACTCTGTTAAAACTATTAGCTAAATATATCAAAAATGAAATAATTGGTTTAGAAAATGAGATTAATAAAGTCAATTGTGAGATTAATGAAAATTCTAAAGCTTTAATAAAAAAAATATTTAAACCCAGTGAACCCGAACAGGTTTACACAAGCAGAGAATTGAAAGATATTCTAAATGAAATAAAGAAATCTAATGAGTATAAATCTGATATTGAATTGGCGAATTTTACAGATCAGTTCTGGGCAGCTATTGACGACTTTAATGTTGTTAAAACCGATTATTTTATTAAAATTTTAAAGGAGATTTATAATGAGACTTTATAAACTATATTTGCATATTAACCTATTTGTTTTTGCTCTAATTATAGTGGGTGCGAATAGCTTTAAGATAGATATGTCTTCAATTTTTGTACTTGAAAAATATTCTATCATAAACTCAATTGATATGCAGTGGATGAACGAATTTGCCTTAATGTGTTTGTTTGGAAGCAAAGTCAGCTTAATGATTGCAATTTCTATACTTATAATACTTTTGTTACTTATAATTATTTTATATCACAGATATAAAAACAATAAAAATAATCAGCAAATAGATGAATATAAAAATACTTTAGAGCAAAACCAAGTAGAGATAAATAGCATGTACTCATTTTTCACAGACATCTATATAAAAACCAATAATAAAGGCGACATCATGTATGTAAGTCCCTCAGTATTAGGAATTACTGGATATGAGTCGAGTTTTTACGACCAGAAACACATATCCGAGCTATTTGCCTGTCTTGAAGAGTGGAATGATGTTTTAGAGTTATTACAAAAGGCAGAAACTATTGAGAATAAATCATATAGTGCCAAAACAAAAAATGGTAAGGCGATTATTTGTTCTGTAACTATAAATGAAATAAAAAATTATAAAG
>JAQVPT010000112.1 GCA_028701945.1 Bacteroidales bacterium | reverse complement strand
TGAACCTAAATTAGATTTTTTAAATGAATCTCAAAATAAATATGAGATAGAAAATAAAATTGGCAGTTATTTTTATCAGATTCATCAAACAAATATAAACACTATTTTTGACAGTGCTGTTATTGCTCCAAGATCGTATTTCAATGACGAAAAGACTTCAGATGATATTCAAGATATAAATTCTGATTGGATTTTATTATATGATAATTCCTGTGTATTTAAAGAAGAAAAAGATCAAATTCTGATTGAAGTAATAATATTTTCAGATCAAAAATTATTGCCCACAAATATTAAAAATACTTATGTAACAGATATGATAATTCCAATTTCAAGAATTAAATCTATCATTTACACAGACCAAAATTATTTCACCAAACTAGAAAAACTTGTACAATCAAATGCATTAAGTTTTGTTCCTTTTTGCATTTCTAAAAGAGTAGCTAAATTTAATCTAATTAAATCTAATAATAAGTTTGAAAAAATTAAAGTAAAAAATACAGATTATAGAGAGCAGTTAAATTTATTTAACAAACTCTTAGGAATGTTTGCATTTATGAAAAATGCAGATCTGTATTATGGCAAATTCTCAAATTATTGTATTGATTATTTAGAAGCGTTGTCGGTTATTAACAATAAGATATTTAAGACATATGGGAATCTGAAAACTGTAAATTTCTTCGACAAAATAATAAACCAATTCTCCGCTAAGCAATTATATAAGGACATTATTGAGAATAGGTCTATTGATAAAAAATACTTGGACAATTTTATAAAAGAGCATTACGAAAAAGACCACATAGCTTATAAAGAATTAATAAATTTAGAATCTAAGCCTTTCTCAATATCAAAAAATTCTTATCTAAAGATACTTACAAATTATAAGTTTTATCAATTTGTTTATGTTGCTTATATCGCAATTTATGGAGATAAAAGTAGATCAAGCACTTCTTCAATACAATTAAAAAATGATTTTTCAAACGAAATCAAGAATCCTGAAGAATCAAGCAAAGTCTTAGCATTATTAGGTCTTTATTATGGATATCAATTTATCAGATCTCAGGATAACATCTCCTTTTCAGAAAAAAATGAACTTACTCAAATCATTGATCCTAACACCAATATTAAATATCAAATGGATAGCCAGTTGGACTATTTAACCGTGGAATCAGTATTCTCAAAATCATTTAAAACTCACATAGTTGATTTTGAAATCATAAAAGGAATCGCACCTAAATATAAGGAAAATACAAAGTTAAATAAAGAGTTAAAAAGATTGCAAAGTAATCAGAATCTTGATATTGAAACTTTTTCAGTATTAGATGTAACAATATATAAAGTAGAAAAGAAAAACTTAAAGAAAAAAGCGATTGCATTGATTGAGCAGAATTATCCTGAAATAATTCGCCCTAAATATTTTATATTTTGTTGGGTGTCCAATTTTTTTAGCGATAAAGAATTGATAATCTATAATGAGGAATTATATTTAAGAAAAACCAGCTTGCTTAAAATGGTTGGAGAAAATGAATTTGACGAGAATTTTCTTTTAGAAGTGTTGAATTTAGATAATAAATTAATTCTAAAATGACAATTGATGAGTTAATAAATAAGATAAATGAAGCGCACCAATTGGATGAGCTCTCTAACTTCGTAAGTGAAGAACTAGAAAGCATAAATATTTTATTCAATGGTTCTAATTATGAAGTATTGAAAAATTCAAAGTTTAAAATATCTGATATATTTTATGACATTAAATCTTCCAGGTTAAAGCAAAGCACTGGCGAATTAAAAGCCTTACTAAATATATTTGCAGATTTTTTCGAAAGGTGTAGATTTTGTGCAGAATTGCAAGCTATTTTCTATTTATTAGATGAAGGTCCAGTTAAGAACAGAGTAAAAGCTTCTTTGCTTTATTTGAGAATTAACGATGTTAGTGAATATGTAAATAATTTTGAAGAAATTATTGAAATTCTTAATTGTTCTTATGAGGAAGAAGATTTTTCAGCAAAAATCACTTTATCTTTAGCTAATTACTATTATACAGCTCAAGAATATTTGAAGATCAATTTTTCTGAAATATTGATTTCTCTTAAAGAGAAACTCATCTTGTCTAAAACGGCAATTCCATTTTTTACTGATGAATTATTAGATCACATAATAAATGACAGCCTAACCGAGAGCGTTATAAGTGAATATATTGCAAAAGCTGACAATTTTGATTACATATGTGATGAAACTAATAGCCAACAGAATTTATTAATCGAATCAAGTGAATATTCTGAAAGATATTTGAGTTTGAAACAAGTTGGTTTTGATCAAATTATTCATTTGTCATATGACCTTTTACCTGAAAATAAATATAGTGAATTGGGACGTGGAACTAGTATAATCGACAATGAAGATATATTACTTCAATATGTAAAATCATATGGCAAAATGCACAAATGCAAATTAGTAGATTCATTTGATAGTATTGATTTTAACAAATATAAAAACCTCAATTTTGACATCGTAGATTGGGGGTGTGGTCAAGCATTAGCATCAACAGTTTTGTTTGAGTATTTTAATAATAATAATATTAAAATCAATGTTGAGTCACTATTATTAATTGAGCCATCTGAGATCGCAATAAAAAGAGGCATATTGCACTTGTCACAATTTATTGATATTCGATTTGTCAAAACGATTATTAAGGACTTTGATAGTATTTGTGAAGAAGATATTTACACATCTCCAGAACGAATTAAGCTACACTTATTATCTAATGTACTTGATATTCCAACGTTTAATTTGAGGGATTTTATTGCAAAAATAAAAAAGACTCAAAAAGGTCAAAATATTTTCGTTTGTATTAGTCCATTTATTGATGAAAATAAAAGTATGAGGCTTGATGCTTTTTATAAGAATTTTAATGACAATTATGAAACACAAACTTTATCAACAAGGGTAAATCGCAAAGAGGATGAATATTGGAACTGTTCAAAATTTGAAACTTATAAGAGTTTTTGCGATATTCATTCTCAATATGGATGCAATAAAAAATGGACAAGATATGAAAAAGTATTTATCACAAACTTAATATATTGATTATATGATACAATTGGATAGTTACGTTTTGGCAAGTTATTATGCTTTAATAATAATATCAGATGTGGATGAGGAAATTCATAAATCAGAAATTGATTTGATTAAACAATTTACAAAAGAGACAAATTCAGCCAAGTTCTTTGATGCAGATTATGAAGCGCTAACAATTCTAGGTTATTCACGCGAGGTTAGAAAAAATGAAATTTTTCCCATTTGTGTAAAATATATCAATGACAATGCAAATGCAGATTTCATTTTTAGGTTTTATAGTTATGCAATTGAACTGGTATGTGCTGATGGAATTGTGAAAACATCTGAATTAGAATTAGTTTTTATGATGAGAGACGTTTTTAAATTAAATCAAGTCGATGTTTCGTTTAAAGTACCAAAAGAAATTGATTCTATTGCTAAATTAGCTCTCACCAATTGTCAATCATTTAATAATTTCGAGACATTTTCATTAAAGAATTTTGCAAGTGTAAGGATTAAATTTGAGACATTAGACGGTATTCTTGTGCATGAGATATCATATGATGGAACAAAAACACATTACCTAAGTGCAGACAAAAAATTGCAAGTTGAGATGGATAAAATCCGGACTATTGCTAGAGGTGTGGCCAACGATTTAATTCATGAAGGGATATTTGGCAGTAAAGATTCTCTATTTAATTACAGATTTGTTTTTGAAATTAGCAAAAAAAATTATTTTGTAATAGCGGATTTCTTTTCTAACCGTCCATATTTATCCTATGTAGGGTGTGAAGAATGGGATTATCACATAAAATAATAAATAGCTATACAGCAATTTTTGAATTTGAAAACATTTTGATATGTATAGATTATATTACTTAATGTAATAGAGTTATTTTAAGTAGAAGCTATGTAGTTCTGAAAAAAGAAAAACCAAATAAAGTCATTACATATTCCCAAACCAACCCTTTACATCCTTCACATTTTTCTCCTTAGTCAGCTGCTCCATATTTGCCGGTGGCTCATACCCCATTTTTCTAGCATAAGCAAGATTATTTGAGCACCTGGGCGAACAAGCGTAAGTATTTGATTTGAAGCTTTCATAAGGAGATCCACACATCCAGCAGATCTTTAGATACTTTGTTCTGCGGATCGGTTTTGTTACTGTTCCGCCGAGTGTACTATTATAAACCCTGGTTGCGTCTTCCACTTTTACGGCTATAATATTTTGCCTGCACATTTCTTTTGTGGTAATTGGTGTTTGCTTTTTACTCATAAGATTATTTTTTTTTGTGGTATTTGTGAATACTTCGTATTTCATTTTCCCTTAAAGATACTCAAGTACATTTTACTGCTTTCCGAAAAATCGTTTTAAGTGCCTGTATCTTCCTAAAAACACCGCTATCTGGTTATGAATTTATTATGAGCTCGGGATGACTTTGTTATGACCTCATTATGAGTGTATTATGAGTGTATTATGACCGTATTATGAGTGTATTATGACTTCGCTATGAACATCACTTAAAGGAACCCTGAATTAGCAAGGTCTCTCTGCTATGAAAATTGAAAAATAAAATAAAAACATTTTTTGGATGGATAGCCATATCATTAATTAATGGCATTAACTCACAGCATTACCCACCTTACCTGTATTATGAGTGTTTTTGCTATTTGTAGGTAAATTGCTCTGTGTGTGGACAGCAGTGACTAGCCAAAATCAGCTTTGCTGTTATTTCTGGTAACGGGAAGAAAAAGCCACCGGTTCGGGTGTAAGTGGCTGCGATGGTCTGGGTGAAGCGAATTTTCTCCCCGTTGCCGAAAAGAAAACTCTATATGTTTTAGGCTGCTATTTCATCAATGTTTGCAGTTTGCAAAATAAAATTTGATGCTGTTTGAGCCTGTGAAGATGCTTGAACAACAAACTTTTTATCGTCTTTCATTACTGTAAGCCAATTGTCAATATATTCAACATTGTCTGTTATTCGGCTTTCATAACCTAAATAAGCCATAATAAATGCAGAGTTGATTTCAGAGATCAATTCTTCGAATCCATATTCTTTTGATCCAAACATGTTTTTTATAGGTCTGTTTAATCTGCTTTCAGCTCCAGTCCAGTGTCCCATCTCATGAAATAGGACAGAATAAAAAGCCTCTTTTGAAACAAATTGTTTTGTTAATGGCATATAAATTTTGTCTTCTGAAGGCTTGTAAAAAGCAAGGTTTTGAGCTTCGAAACAAATGTTTGCACCTGTGCCCAAAACAATTTTTTCGGCTCGTTCGTCTCTCTCTATTTCCGATAGGTTGTCAAGCTCTGCCTGTTCGTAAAACTCTGCTGGTAATCCTTCCACACAACAAACATTAAAAACTCTGTAATCCTTTAAGTAACCAACTTTTTTAACATTTAGGTGTTCAATAGATTGTCTTCTTTTCAAAAGGTCTTCAACTGTTCTTGTTAGGCTGGCACCTGTTTCTACATCAAGATACAAAACAGAAGTATAAACCACCATTGCAGATTTACTGCCTTTTATTATTCTGGCTTTGTGTTTTTGAATTTGTTTAAAAGTTAACCAACGGTTAAAAGGATAGTTTCTTTTGCGTTTTAAGTAACTCAACATAAGTTGATTTATACCGCTGTATGTGTGGTCAGTTACAATATTTCGGGCGAAAACTTCGCCTGTTAAACTGTACCAACATTCAGAAAAATTACTTTCTTTGTGTTCCTCCAACATTTCAATAATTGTGGCGGTAATGCGTTCGTATATATCGTTTGTATTCATTGCTATGAGTTGTTAATTAATACTAAATCAAGTTTTTCAATAAGTAGTTTTAGATTCGGATTTTTCTCAATCATCAAGTTTAAAATCTTCTGTTCTTTCGAAAGTTTAGGTTTTGTTACCGTGTCTTTAATTTTTGATATGGTTTTCAATTCATTCATAATGAAAAAAATTAAGGGCATCCGCCAGTTGGCGGATGCCCGATTTTTAAAACTCTATTTGCTCTTCAATTTCAGTGATTTTTGAAATAAGTGTACTGTTGATAGTTTCAACCACCTTTGTAAAAACTTCGGTATTTGAAGTTTTAAAAGTGTTTCCATGTTCATCAGTTAGCACAAGGTTTTCGCTGAATTGATTTGCACCAACGACAAAAGATGTCAGTTTTTTACGGCTTGCTTCAAGTCTCTCTCTTTTCTCAATCAAGGTTTTGAGGTTCTCAATTTTCTCAATTTTTTGCTCAAGACTTAACTGAGGTTTTGGAGTTTCAACTTGTTCAACCACTTTTACAATTGGCTCAACTGTTTCAACTGTTTTAACTTCGGGCTTTTCTTGTTCGTTTAGCTTAGTCTTTTCGACTATTTCTGTCTTTGCAATAATGATTGCATTTTTTGCGTTTAAACTTGCAACTTCTTTCTGTGTTGCTTTCTCGATTGGTCTTTTTACTGTTAAAGTTTCCATAAATAAAATTTAATTGTTGTTTATAAATAAGTGAATTAAAAAGCTTTTCAATTTCAAAAAATCACTAATGCAGATTAAAGATTTTGAGCGGAGTTCATTTTCAATATTTATCGGAGCTGACTTTCTGCTTATTTCCTGTTTCTTGCACATAATATTTATTTTTTCAAAATTTTCCATAATGCATCTTTATGAGTTTTTTCGCGTATGTTCTGCCTTATAAAGGCATGGCGGACTGATTGCCATCAATAGAGATAGTCCTTAGTGTTCAGAAAATATTAAACACATAGCACAAAGTGGGTTGGCGGTAAACTGTAAGTTATTACCGAGCGACGTAGGAGAGAGGGATTAGCTTACTGTTTACAGAAGTAAAACCGATAGGAAGCTTTTCAATAGTGGAGAGCAGCGGAACATTTGAAATGCTGACCGGTTTTGCGTTGGCTAATGGATGATAAAACATTACAAACATTCTGAACACTTAGGAATATCTATTTATCTTCTATTGTGGCGGTCAGGACGACGTGCCATCTTTGCAGATACATTCGCGGGAAAACTCAGAAAGTTATGGTTGTTTTTTTGAATACAGATTTTGGTGCAAGAGACAGATAGAAGTAAGCAGAAAGTCAGCGACAACCATTGGAATTTTTACGCAAAAAAAATGGGGCACAAAGCCCCACCATTGAAAAACAAGTAATTATTAAACTTCAGCTAAAGAATACTTATTATTAAGATGTTTCATATCCTGGCCAACTTTTTTATCAAGTAGCCTGGCATAAATTTTTGTCATATTAATAGAAGAGTGCCCAAGCATTTTTGAAACAGTTTCAATTGGCACATTGTTATTCAATGTGACAGTTGTGGCAAAAGTATGTCTGGCAAGGTGACTAGAAAAGTTTTTATCAATTCCACAAACATCTGCAATTTCTTTTAGATAAGCATTCATTTTCTGATTTGTCTTAACAGGAAGTAAAACATTATTAGCAAGGCATTCATCATCATTTTTGTATTTATCAAGAATTTGCTGAGTTACATCAAGAATTGGAATACTACTAAGATTGTCCGTTTTCTTACGTTTTATCTTAATCCAGTTTGCTCCATCAGTTCCAATAACTAAATGTTCTTTAGTGAGACGTTTCAAATCAGAGTGTGCGAGCCCTGTAAAACACGAAAAGACAAAACAGTCGCGTACTTGCTCTAATCGTTTATTATTAAAGTCCTTTGCAATAATTGTATTTAGTTCTTCTTCAGATAAGAAGCCTCTATCAACTTTCTTTAGGCGCATTTTGAAATTAGTGAAAGGATCTCTAGTTATATCACCATTAAACATAGCAATACGAACAATTTTTTTAAAGTTTTTAATATATTTCATTGTTGTGTTATGTGAGCATTTACGAACAGTTTTAAAATATATCTCGTAATCAACAATAAATTCATGATTTAACTCTGTAACATAAAGATCATCACGATTATATTTACTCAGAATAAAATTGCGAGTATGTTTTAAAGATGTATCATATCGTTCAACCGTCTCAGGCGAGTAGTCTATATTAATCAAAGCTTTAATTTTTTCATTGTGTTCAGAAAAAAGCTCTAGAATCTTTGTTCTATTATCTTCTTCTATACCAAGAAAAGAATTTTTAATTGCTTCAGTGGTTATAGCAGCGTTATCCTCACGTAAGTAATTGACTATTTGATGAATTTGCACTTTAATGCTTTCAATATAAGTATTTAGCATTCTTGCTTCTTTTGTTGTTCCGATGCAGGCTCCTTTTTCAGTACTCCAAATATCTGGGTTAACACTTCTATTAACCGCTAGATCTGCTCTTGAACCTTTGACCGTAATTCTCATGTAAACTGGTGCCTCACCGTTTTTTAACAGTTTTGTTCTCTTAATGAAGAACAGTAAACTTAAAGTTGTTCTTTTTTCCATAATTTACTTCATTTTAGTATGTGTAAAACAATATAAAATGGTTCATAAATCAAAATGCAAAGTGCTGTATATCAGTGCAAAAGAACCTAAATCGGTGGACTAAATCGGTAGAAACTTTAGTCCACCGATTAGCACACCAGAATGCACCAAAAAAGGGGTATTTTTGCACTTTTGTGGGAAAACAAAAAGCCCCGACTTCGTTGGAAATCAGGGCTTTGCATCTTTTTGCTTTGTAATCTGGCGGAGAGACAGGGGAATGAACCATCCTCTATACTCGCTGCTATTTCTATATTTCAGAAACACAATAAATCAAATCCATGAATTTCCCATGTGCTAAAAGTTGATAAATTGCATTAAAAAGAACCTTATTTTTCTATATTACAAAAGTACAAAATAATGCATCTAAATGCAAATAATAGAGAACTTTAAATTATTTTTATTTGACTTATTTTCTCGCAAATTTTAATAGTGGCTCAATTATTCCGTCATCAGCTTTCTTAATTGAGTCGATATATTCTCTTCGAGTATTATTAGCATTTATTAAGTTTGAGTTGCTCCATGTAAAAATATTCAACCCAAAAATTGATTCGATTATTATATCTGCCATTATTCTGGAATGCCTTCCATTTCCATTTGGGAAACAATGTATACTTACTAATCTATGCTTGAATCGAATTGCTATTTCATCTGGAGAAAATATTTTGTTGTCGATCCAATACTTTGTATCATCAAGTAACATTTTTAGTTGCATGCCAATCATTGCCCAATTTACTCCAATGTTTTTATCAGATTTTCTAAAACTTCCAGCCCAATTCCAAACATCACCAAACATTTTTGTGTGAAGTAATTTGATAAATTCTTCTGAAAGAATCTTATCTTGCTTAAATCTATTATTTAAAATCCATTCTATTGCTTTCTCAATATTGAGTTGCTCAAGTTCGTCTAATTCTCCTCGAGTTGTGATTGATTTTATCTTTATTCCCTCTTTTTCTTCTTCACTTAAAGGAGTTTGACCATCTATATAATTAAATTCTAGTCCCATATTGTTTTTCTTAGTTCAGCTTTTATTTCACGAGCAAGTTCATCAATTGCTAATTTTAACTTTTCCTCTCCTATTTGTTGGTCTTCTAACAACATATTGTGATTTGTTCGTAATATGATTTTCTTGGCAAGAATCCTTGATTTTCTTGTAATTAGTGAATCTATTGAACCATCAATAGGTACAAAACCATAAACTAATTTCATATCCATTGCTATGCCAACATCTCTTAATGAATTTAAGCTTATTGAGCCAGATGATTCTGATTCTTCAATGTAACGTACACCTTGTCTAGTAATGTTTAGTTTTCCGCCCAGCTGTTCTAAGGTCATATTTAGAGTAGTTCTTATAGTCTTTATCCAACCAGAATCTGGAACAATAACAGTTTTAGCTTCTGAAAATGGCTTTAATTTATTGTTAAGATGCTCGATTAGAAGTTGTTTCTGATTTCTCATGATTTTCTATTTTACATATATTATATGGCAAATGTAAAGCTAATAGTTTACAATTCCAAATAAATGTAAACAGATAACTTTACTTTAAGGGCATAAGTGTAAACACATAAGTTTACTTTTGGCTAATTATTTCATTAATTGGAATTAAGAATAAATAGGAATTAGTCAATAAATTTTCAATTCCAATATTTCCAAAAAGCTTTTTACACCAATCATTTATCTAAGTTGGTATCAAATAAGTTTCCCGC
>JAQVPT010000111.1 GCA_028701945.1 Bacteroidales bacterium | reverse complement strand
GACAAAATACTTTTGAGATTTGCCAGTATTTAAAGCCTTTCGCCACTTCATGCCAGTGTTAAATGCCCCTCCTCCACGTCCACGTAAGCCGCTTTTTTCGACAATATCGCATACCTCAGCAGCAGTTTTTTTTGTAATAGTTTCAGCAAAAGCTTTATAGCCGCCATAATCCAAATATGACTCAATAAAATCGGGCTGAATAAGTCCGAAATTCTTTAATATGCGTCGGTTTTGGTTTGCGAAAATATTTATTTCGAATAGTTCAGGGACACCTGGCCACGAGCTCAAGCCCGAGTGATATATTTGTCCTAAAATAAAGTCAGATGCAGGCAAAATATGATTTAAAATACTGTCAAGAATCGTACTAACGTAACTAAATGTTACATTTTTGAAAAAAATCAAAGGGCGTCCATGGATTTGTATGCCAACAACTGGGTCAAATGAACTTATTCCAAGACTGCCAGTTTCTATTAATCTATAATTTTCTTCCTTGCTAAAATACTTTTGTATGTATTGTATTGTTGTATCAGCTCCCGAAACTATGCTGCCAGTATTTCGCTCAACATAAATATGTGGTATCTCAACAGAGCTAAGATATTGATAGTCTTTTTCAGTACCAGTAGTATTTATAAAAAGTGCTTTATATGTTTTATCTTTTAGATTATTCATTTTTATAAATCCAGATTAGAAAATATGATTTTAATATCTTCTTTAGTAACTTTTGTGTAAAATTTACCGTTAATTGAAATTACAGGCCCCTGCGAGCAAGCACCCATGCAAGGGATTATTTCGAGACTATACAATCCATCGTTACTTGTGTCTTTTTCATCAGTCTTTAAAGTTTTTTTAATTTCGTCAATAAAACCTATTTCTGCATTAACATGGCATGATGAACCTTCGCATACTTGAACGTGATATTTGCCTTTGGGTTTAAATCTAAACTGATTGTAAAAAGATGCTACACCAAATATTTTGCCGGATGGAATGCTAGAATTTCTGCTTAAAGCTTCTATGAAATTCAAATCTATATAACCAAACATATCCTGAAATTCTTGTAAATAAGAAAGCAATTCATGCTTATACACTTTATCAGGTAGTTTCGAAATATATTTTTCCATAAATAACAAGTTGTATTTTGCAAATATACTAATTGTTATTTAAAAAACAATGTTATTTAATTAACAAAACTATGTTTAATAATATTTTTTCAAAAAAACAACCACATAATTCGATAAATTCTCTAATATTGTAAAATACTCGTAACTAAAATGAAAAATAATTATTCAATAGCTAATCTTTCAGAAATATCTGGCATTGAGATTCAGACCATTAGAGTTTGGGAAAACCGTTACGGAATTTTCACTCCTCAACGTAGTAAAACAAACATTAGGGAATACTCCTATCAAGACTATATTAAGATAATTTTTTTAAGTTTTTTGACAAATAACAATTTTCGAATCGGTAAAATTGCGGAATTAAATATGCAGCAACTACGCGAAAAAGTGCATAAGGAGTTACTAACGAAATCGAAAGATTATCCTGAAATGAATGCAATGACACTTCAATTATTGCAAGGCGATACAAATTCGTTTGCCGATTATCTATTACGGAGTCTGTCAGATATTAGTCCAGACACATTTGTTTTAAAAGCATTAGTTCCTTTAATTAAGAATTTAGATATTATTGATCACGTTGAGGAATCTAATATTGGCAATAAGTTATTAGTAAAGAACATTATACAAAAATATTTAATTGTAGTTGCTGAGAGTAAATTGCTCAATAGTTTTTATGATAATGATAATAACAATTTGCTTATTTTACGAGGAGACACTAATATTATTTCGATAAATCTAGTTATAGTGCATTTCTTAGCGGTTGTAAAAAAGTATAAATCTGATATTTTTCTAAATTTATTGGAAGATGAATACATCAATGTATTGAAATATAAACTAAAGCCAGATATTGTTTATACTGAATTTAACGAAGCAAAATCTCTTTTGCAAATATGCGATTCTTTGGATAAAATTGAAAGTGCATTTCCGAAAGCAAAACTTATTGTTTCTGGCAAAAGCATACTAAAACATTGGAAAAAAATTCCAAATAAGGTATATATTGCTCACGACTTGGAAATACTTTATAAATCTCTTTAGGAATTATCAAGCAACAGCAAATTACGGAGTAATAAATAAACCATTTTGACTTGCTCTTAATACTATTTTTCAGATTGTATTGTGTTTTAATCTTAATTATTCTAATTTTGCGATAAATAAAAATTTATGTTTATGAAATTATTAGAAGGAAAATTGGTTTTGGTTACAGGTGCTGCTCGCGGTATTGGTAAAGCAATTGCAATAGAGTGTGCTAAAGCTGGTGCTGACATTGCATTTACAGACATAAAAAGAGATGAAAACTTTACTGCTCTCGAAAAAGAGTTACAAGACTTTGGAGTAAAAGCAAAAGGTTATGAGTCGAATGCAGCAAATTTAGAAAGCTCACAAAAAACAATTGATGAAATAGCCAAAGACTTTGGGCGTATCGATGTGCTTGTTAATAATGCAGGTATTACACGGGACGCATTACTTATGCGAATGTCCGAAGAACAGTGGGATATGGTTATCAATGTTAATCTCAAGTCTGTGTTTAATTTGACAAAAGCTGTTCAAAAAATTATGCTTAAACAACGCAGTGGGTCAATTGTAAATATGAGTTCAGTAGTTGGAGTTTCGGGAAATGCCGGACAAACTAACTACTCTGCTTCAAAAGCTGGTATTATTGGTTTTACAAAATCAATTGCTCGCGAATTAGGGCCTCGTAATATTCGTTGTAATGCAATTGCTCCTGGATTTATCGCAACAGAAATGACCGAAGCTATTCCAGAAGAAGCACGTAAAGAGTGGGCAGAAAAAATTCCGTTAAGACGTGCCGGAACTCCTTTAGATGTAGCAAACTTAGTAGTTTTTCTTGGTTCTGATATGTCTTCATACATTTCAGGTCAAGTTATCAATGTTTGCGGTGCAATGCTAACTTAATTGAAAATTTAATATTGGAAATTTATTTTGAATACCCTTATTACTTGATAATAGTAGCTGTAATTTTTGCAGTTGCTATTTCATTTTTTTTGTATTATAAAGACAAAAACTTCAAAGATCTTGAGCCTTGGAAAAAATGGACAATGACATCTTTGAGATTTGTTTTTGTCCTTATTATTCTGCTTTTACTTTTAAGTCCTGTTATTAAAACAAAAGGTCTTATAATTCAAAAACCAGTGATAGTTGTCGCTCAAGATAACTCGTCATCGCTGCTTTTAAATAAAGATTCTGTTTTTTATCAAACAAAGTATAAAGCAAATTTAGACAAACTGATTGCAAAGCTTAGTAATGATTATGATGTACGTTATTTGCAATTCTCAGAAACTACCGAAAACGATACAGTGCTTGATTTTAGCGGAAAGATGTCTGATGTTTCGTCTGTTTTTCCTGAGATTATTGCCCGATATGCGGGAATGAATCTTGGAGCTGTAATACTTGCCACAGACGGAATATATAACAAAGGTATTAATCCAACATATTCAAAGAACTTGGACTTTCCTGTATATTCAATTGCATTAGGGGATACTATTTCTCAAAAAGACTTGATTATTGACGATTTAGTTCATAATAAAATCGCTTTTTTTGGCAATAAATTTCCGTTACGAATTTATGTTTCTGCAGAAAAATGTAGCGAACAAAATGCTAAACTGACTATTAGTCGTGATAGTAAGATTATTTATTCAGATGATATTACAATCCCAAAAGATGGAAATATCAACACTATTGATGTCGATATTGCTGCTGATAAACTTGGGATTCAGAAATATGATGTAAAAGTTGAACATTTAGAAAATGAAATTTCATATGAGAACAACGAGGCGGTTTTTGTTATCAACGTAATTGATAATAGAAATAAAATTTTGATCCTTGCAAATGCTCCGCATCCCGATATTGGTGCAATAAGTTTTGCAATTAAAGACAATCCTGATTTTGAAATTCATACAGAATTTATTAATGAGTTTAGTGGTTCAGTAGCCGATTATGATTTGATTGTTTTACATCAATTACCTTCGGTTCGTAACAATATTGCCTCTATTATTTCGAATATCGACAAAAACTCTATACCAGTTTTATTTGTCTTGGGCAGTGCAACTGATTTTAAAAACTTTAACAATCTTGATAAAGGATTGCAAATTAAATCGCTAAGTAATAAGCACGATGATGCACAGCCTTTTTTTAATCAGGATTTTGTGTCGTTCGGTATAGGTTTTGATGAGAAACTGTTTTTTAATGACATGTCAGCACTAAAAGTCGTTTTTGGCGATTATAAAATCTTATCTGACGCAAAAGTTCTTCTCTATCAAAAGATTAGTGGAGTAAAAACCGATAAGCCTCTTGTTTTATTTTCAGAACAAAATGGGGTTAAAACTGGCTTTATTACTGGTGAAGGCATCTGGCGTTGGCGAATTGATGATTTTAGGGCAAATACAACACATGATAATTATAAAACACTTATTAACAGGATTTTCCAATACATGATAGTGAAAAAAATTCAAGATAAACTCTTGGTAGAGTCGGCACTTGTTTTTAGTGAAAATCAAAATGTTGTTTTTACCGCTGAATTTTATAATGAAGCTTATGAGTTAGTTAAAGGTTTGGATTTAGAAATGCGTTTGACAGATGAAAATGATAAAGAGTACAGACATTTTTTTGGTAATCAAGGAGACGCATACCGTTTAGATATAGGCAGAATCCCAGCTGGAACCTATTCGTATATTGTCGAATCTGAATTTGATAATAAAACTTACACAGCTACGGGTAAGATAATTGTTAAGACTATCAATGTTGAGGCACTTAACACGACAGCTAATCACATTGTTTTAGAACAGTTAGCAGAACAAACTGGCGGTAAGGTTTTCTATCCTAACAATATGGACGAAATAGTAAATTCAATTGCTGCAAACAGTGAAATTACAAGTTTAGCTTACGAAAAAGAAAAACTATATACATTAACAGATTTGTATTATCTGTTCTTTGTTATACTCGCTTTTGCTGCTACAGAATGGGGTTTAAGAAAATTTTGGGGCGGATATTAGATTGAGTATAACCTGGGGTATTCCATTTTCACTTGGTATTTTTTTTTCGAGGATTATTCTTTTATTTTACTGTACCTAGAAGTTAAAAAAAACACTATATATTGTTTTACTAGTAATCTCGTGAACTAAAGGTAGTGGTTATATTGGTATGACACACTACCCTATTTCGTTTTTACGATATGTATCTAAACCACTAATTTGGCTTTCAGTAATTGAAATTACTAGGCACAGCACATAAAAATGCCGAATAATCAAATCAGCAATTATGAGCTTTGATTATTCGGCAAAATCAATATTGTATATGTCGCCTTGCTTAATAAACTGGTGTAAAATCCATACTATAGAAAGCAAATGAGTATTGGTCAACAATTTCATCAATAATTTTATCCGTTGGTTTACCACCGCCGTGCCCAGCCTGAGTTTCAATTCTTATCAAAACAGGATTTTCGCCTTTATAAACATCTTGCAATGTTGCAATATATTTAAACGAATGAGCGGGCACAACTCTATCATCATGGTCTCCAGTCGTAACCATTACAGCAGGATATTCAACATCTGGTTTAATATTATTCAATGGCGAATAAGCATAAAGATAATCAAACATTTCTTTATTATCGGCACTTGTTCCATAATCGGTTGCCCAATAACGTCCAATAGTAAACTCATGATATCTTAGCATATCCATAACACCAACTGCTGGTAATGCAACTGCAAAAAGATCGGGGCGTTGATTAGTTACAGCTCCAACAAGTAAACCACCATTTGAGCCTCCTTGAATTGCCAATCTTTTAGAAGAAGTGTATTTTTGAGCAATAAGATACTCGGCTGCTGCAATAAAGTCGTCAAAAACATTTTGTTTTTTCATTAAAGTGCCAGCTTTATGCCATTCTTCTCCATACTCGCCTCCACCACGTAAATTTGCAATAGCGACAACTCCGCCCTGCTCTAACCACAACAAACGACTAAGACTAAAAGACGGAGTAAGAGAAATATTAAATCCACCATAACCATAAAGTAAGGTTGGATTATTACCATCTAAAGCGACTCCTTGTTTATGAACAATAAACATTGGAATTTTTGTTCCATCTGCTGAACTATAAAACACCTGCTTTGTAACGTAATCTTCCGATTTAATACCCAATTTTGTAGTATAATATAATTCTGATTTATTATTCTCAATATCATATTTGTAAATTGTTGCTGGTTCGGTAAATGATGTAACTGTGTAAAAAGTAAAACTATCATCTTTTTCTCCACTAAACCCACTTATTGTTCCAATTGCATAATTATCGAGATCATAAAGGAATTCCCCTTTTTTATCAAAAACCTTAACAACCGAATGAGCATCAATCATATAAGTAACGATAAACTTACCTCCGATATAGCTTGCATTTTCAAGAACACCTTCATCTGCAGGTATAAAGTCTTTCCATGCAGCTTTTGTAGGATTTTTTAAATTGATTTTGATTAATTTGTACTTAGGAGCATTATAATTTGTATAGACGTAAAGAACATCATCAATTTCCTCAATAACACTATAATCATTATCGAACTCATTTATTAGTTTAACCACTTTCGAGTTTTCTTTTGTAAGGTCTTTATAAAACAAAGAATTACCTGAAGTTGAAACAGTTGCAGAAATTATAAGATATTTTTTACTTTCAGTAACTCCTGCATAAAAACCCGTTTCTGGATTTTGCTTATCTTCATAAATCAAAATATCTTTTGCTTGGTCTGTACCAATTTCGTGATAATATATTTTAGCATTTGTATTTACCCCTGAAAGCTCTTGCCCCTTTGTAGGCTCTGGATATCGGCTATAGAAAAACCCATTTTCGTACCATGAAATACCCGAAAATTTCACCCATTTTAAATGATCACTTAGGTCTTTTCCTGATTCAATATCTCTAACAAATATTTCCTGCCAATCACTACCAGCACGCGAAATGGCATAACCAAGATAAGCTCCATCAGTAGATACTGAAACAGCCGAAAGCGAAACAGTACCGTCATCGGCAAGATCATTAGGGTCAAGAATTTCTATTTCTTCGCCTTCTAATGAATTTTTATAAAACAAAACGCTCTGATTTTGCAAACCATCATTTTGATAATAAAAGAACTTGTCGCCTTTTTTAGTAGGAGCTGATACTTTTGGGAAATCCCAAATTTTTGTAAGACGTTGTTTCATCTTTTCTCTATATGGTATAGTCTCAAGATAAGCAAAGGTAAGCTCGTTTTGTGCTTTAACCCATTCGGCAGTTTCGGCAGAATTATCATCTTCGAGCCAGCGATACGGATCTTTAACCATTGTTCCAAAATACTCATCTTCAACATCGCCTTTCAAAGTTTCAGGATATTTTAGTTCAAAGTCCATTTTGCTAGTTTTTGAATTATTACATGAAAAGAAAAAAGGAATAAGCATTAAAAGCATTAAATGTGATAATTTCATTTTTAAAGTATTTAAGTTTTTATCAAAAATAAGAATTATAATTGTGAATGTCTTAGGCTTTAACACTATATTAAGAATTTTCAATACTTTATATTAGTAGGAAACGCATCAAAAAATTGGCTATACCACAAATTTAATGGTAATACTTCAAATCGTACCTTTAGGTTCACTGAAAAACGAGTAATCGGTGATTGGTAATCATTGTGTTGATGCCTAAACCTTTAGCTCGGCAAAGCCAATACAGTTGTACGTTTTTTATTCTTTTTCAACCAATTTTGCAGAGAATACATTTAGATTCTGAGCAGATTTTGGTATTTTCTACAACTACAGTTTCTCCCGTTTTGCCATTAAACGTTATCTAGTTTAACTGTTCGATTATTTCGTATAGTTGGTTACCTTCACTTTTTAGTTGTTAATGGTTTAGCAATTATTTGCTGCAAATCTTTATTAAAAGTATTAAAATCGTCATGGTGATAATCGGAGCTATGCAAAACGGGGTGATAAAAAAGTTCAACATGAGCACTTTTTACATTATTATGTAACTCCATACATTTATAACTACCACTGATAGTAACTGGCAACACATCTGCTCCTTCATGAAATAGCATTTTTAGACTTCCTGGTTTGAATGCTCCCATTTTTGGTCCTTTGCTACGGGTACCTTCAGGAAATATAAAAATAGGATTTGTATCTTTTAAGTGAATACGTTCGTTGATTTTCTTTGAAGACTCCCTTAACTTTTTTCTGTTAATAAAGATACAATCGAGAGCAATCATCCAAACACTAATGATAGGCATTTTCTTTATTTCGTGCTTTGCAATAAATCCAACCGAAAACGGTAGGCTCGAAATATGAATTGGAATATCAAAACTTCCCTGGTGATTTGAAACTACAACTAAATTCGACCGAGTTTCTGGGATATTCTCTCGATTATAAGAAGTATAACTCATCCCATTTACGTCCAATATGAAGCGAGCCCAAGCTTTACTTATGTGATAAACAAATAGTTTTGCAGATTTTTTGCTGCCAACTAATTTCAAAATATAATAAGGAATGAAAAAAATGGCAGTGAAAATAAGAATTGCCCAAAATGTGAAGTAGAAAAATGCTGTTTTTAACATACCTAAAGTTATAATATTTTTATTTCCGTTTTCAGAGGTCTCGAAAAAAGCAGAACATCTGACCGCTGCGAAGATACTATTATTAAATAAATTTCGTGTATAAGAAAATGCTTTTACAATTCAGGTAAATTCGATTAAAATATATCAAGACTAATTAGTCCAATAAAAGATAAATTAGCTTGCAGAAAACTCTAAAAACAGATTGTTGCCACAACAATTACATAATGATAAGTATGTGTTTTGTAATTACATCTGGTGTTTCAACCATATTTAAAGTTTTTCCTTCCCTACCTTTTGACCTCCGACTTTTCTATCTAATTTTTTAGTTATGGAGCTTAAGAAGTTGGTGCCAATTCAATTTCACAAAACAAGTAAACGACAAAACATTTAACCAGTATTGTGCTTATTTCTTCATCCAAACTCCGGTAATTTCGCCAATATAAACTGTGTGAAAGTCTTTTTTTGGATACATGTCATTCATGCTAGAAGTGTCGTTAAACTCTTCGTCTTTTAAAACATGGGTGTATAGCTTTTTACATTCAATAATTAACTTAGCTTCTTCGAAAGCAATAGAACCATTTGGGGTAATGACAGGCGTTAGTTTTTCATAATTCATTTTATCAAAATTCTTACCAGAGACTGTTCCCATAAGACGTAAAACCTCTTTGTCTGGATCGTCATAGAAAGTAATAGTGTAATATTCTTCACGTTCCGTATAATTGTGAGTATGACGTTGTGGTCTCACATAAATAGTAGAAACAGGTCTTTCCCAAAGCCAACCTAATGTTCCCCAACTAGCAGTCATCATATTATAATCTTCAGCATTACCAGCAGAAATTAGCATCCAATCTTTACCAATCATTTTTATGGTGTTGTCATTTATTTCTTCCCATCCAATTTCTTTAAAACCATCTAAATCTCTAATCTGCTTTTGTGCTGAGCAAGCAAATGTTAGGATTGAAATGCTTATAACTAATAATATTTTCATAATTTGATTGTTTTTTTCTTTATATAAGTAAACATTTAGCTTTTTTACAAGCATAAAAACCCCATTTATGGATTTTGCTCCATCAAGTTATTTCCAGACATTTCGTCAGCAGGGATTTTAAAAACTGGAGCATCTGCGTTCCAATCGACACCGCTGCGGAGAGGTTGCTGTAATCTTTTAAGATTGTGATACCTGTCGCCTTCAAAGCAAAGCTCTCTCCTACGCTCCATTCGCACGCTATCAAGAAGATTGCTTAAACTAATAGTTTCGGGCGAATAATTTTCGGCATAAGCTCTTTTTCGTAAAGCATTATAACTGTCAAAAGCATAAGTTGCATTTCCTGGACCACCCGAAATCAAATTTGATTCGGCTCGAATTAAGTGCATTTCGGCAAGTCTAATATAAACCCGGTTAAGAGGCTGAGACATGCCTTCAACAATACTTTCATCATATTTCTTGACATAATATATCACAAAATACTTAGTAATTAAGTTTCTGCGAATATCG
>JAQVPT010000110.1 GCA_028701945.1 Bacteroidales bacterium | reverse complement strand
CTACCAAAAAGCACAAGTAATTATGTACTTGCTTTTATTATTCTATACATAATGCTTATGGCTGCTGGCACGCTCATAATGTCTTTTACAGGACTTGACCTTGATACTGCTTTTGGTGCTGTAGCAACAAGCTTAGGCAATATAGGACCTGGAATTGGCGAAGTAGGACCTGCCTCAAATTTTGCCAACATTAGCGTTTTTGGTAAATATTTTCTAGGCTTACTAATGCTTATGGGACGACTAGAACTATTTACTGTAATAATTATTTTCACAAGATATTTTTGGAAAAGATGATGATGTTAAACAGTTCTCGGTTCACGGTTTGCGGTTCGCAGTTGACAGTTCTCTGTTCACGGTTTGTTTCGCAAATCTACTACTTGCCCCTGAGCGCGTTGCATTGAGCGAAGCGATGCAATGAGAAATCGAACCTGCCGAAATGTATTCGAAGGGGACTATTTTCTACTTACTACTTACTAATTCAAAAAACACCTACCACTCTGGCTCAATACTTCCCAAACGAATAATTTGAGGCTCATCGTTTGTACAATCTATAATTGTAGATGCAATGTTTCCTCCATATCCGCCATCAATAACTGCATCAACAAGATTTTGATAATCCTCATAAATCAATTCTGGATCAGTTGTATATTCTAATATTTCGTCATCTGCCTTTAAAGATGTTGTTAATATTGGATTGCCCAAAGCATTTACAATTTCTCTAATTATATTATTATCTGGGATTCTGATGCCAATAGTCTTACGATTAGCTTTCAATATTTTTGGAACATTATTATTTGCTTCAAGAATAAAGGTAAAAGGACCAGGTAAATTCCTTTTCATTAATTTAAAGATACTGTTATCAATAGGCTTTGTATAATCGCTCAAATGGCTCATATCATAACAAATAAAAGAGAAATTAGCTTTTTCGGCTTTAACTCCTTTTAATTGAGCTACCCTTTCGATAGCTTTGGGTTTTGTAATATCACAACCTATTCCATAAACAGTATCGGTGGGATAAATAATAACCCCACCGTTCTGTAAAATGTCAACTATCTGTCGTATGCTTCTAAGGTCTGGATTCGCTTCATACATACGAATATATAATGCCATTATTATTTATTTAATTTACTGTAATC
The DNA here is from genome assembly GCA_028701945.1 of Bacteroidales bacterium. GTDB lineage: Bacteria > Bacteroidota > Bacteroidia > Bacteroidales > ML635J-15 > Bact-19. The sequence continues at coordinate 9,080 of JAQVPT010000110.1, read as the reverse complement.
TTTAAGAAATTGCTCCAATCCTATATCTGTTAAAGGATGCTTAAGTAAACCTAGAATCGCATTTAACGGACAAGTTACAACATCAGCACCCATTTCCATACATTTTACAATGTGCATGGTGTGTCGAATCGAAGCAGCCAAAACTTCTGTTTCATACTCGTAATAGTTATACATATCAACTATCTGTCCAATAAGATCTACACCATCTGTACTATTATCATCAAGACGCCCAATAAACGGAGACACATAAGTTGCTCCTGCTTTAGCCGCAAGCAATGCCTGACCAACACTAAACACAAGTGTACAGTTAGTTCTTATGCCTTTAGATGAAAAATATTTTATTGCTTTAACTCCTTCTTTAATTATTGGAACCTTTACAACTATCTGTGGATGTAATGCAGCCAATTCTTCGCCCTCTTTAACCATTCCGGCAAAATCGGTACTTATAACTTCGGCACTAACATCACCATCAACGATTTCACAAATTGCAAGATAATGATTAAGAATATTTTGCTTACCAGCTATTCCTTCTTTAGCCATTAAAGATGGGTTAGTTGTTACCCCGTCTAAAATACCTAGTTCTTGTGCTTCACTTATTTGAGCAAGATTTGCTGTATCAATAAAAAATTTCATATTATTATTATTTTAATTATTCCACAAAAATAACAGTTATTTCTGAACATACATCTATTATCATAATAAATATATAAACATTGAAGCATTATTAATTTAATTAAACCAATATTTTCATAAAAGCACATCAACCATAAATCTGCAATCTGTAAAATATTTTGATTAGGTGATTCTGTATTACATCGTCACATTTTCATCACTTCATAACATCAATTCGGTATCCTAAGTAAACGAATTGATTTTTCACCAATAACTATCGTGGTGTTCTCAAAGTTTTATTATCAGATAGTTTAGCCAAAATTAATTTACAGCAAAAATTATTAACAATAATGAAGACCTATTTTTCGTTCATATTAAGCAAGAGTAATATTTAACATATTTCTGTTAATAAAATAAAATTTATTATCGCTAGTTTTGAATAATTGTGTATATTTTCGTGAATTATCAATTAAATATTTTTACAATATGTTATTTTCACAAGTCGATACGTTGCAAAATATTGTTCCCACAGGCGAAGAGGGAGAACAAGTCATGTCATTTCTTGAATTAGCCATTAAGGGCGGATGGATTATGATTGTACTTGCTGTGCTTTCAGTAATAGCTGTTTATATTTTTATTGACAGGTTCATTGCTATCAGAAAAGCCAATCAAGAACAAAAATCGTTTATGGACAATATCAAAAACTTTATTATTCAAGGTAAAGTTGATCAAGCACTTGATAATTGTCGAATGAATGAAGGTCCGCTCGCTAGGATGATTGAAAAAGGAGTTTTGCGAATAGGACGACCACTTGGAGATGTTAATGCAGCCGTGGAGAATGTTGGTAAACAAGAAGTCGCAAGACTTGAAAAAGGCTTACCGGTGTTAGCTTCAATCGCAGGGGGAGCACCAATGATTGGATTTTTGGGAACCGTTATAGGTATGGTAAGAGCTTTCTACGATATGGCATCAGCAGGGAATAACATTGATGTTACTTTATTGTCTAACGGTATTTATACTGCTATGGTAACAACAGTTGGAGGTCTTGTTGTAGGAATTATTGCATATTTTGGTTATAATATTCTTGTCGCACGAGTTAATAATCTTGTGGCTAGATTAGAAACCAAGACAACAGAATTTATGGATATTCTTAACGAACCCGTAAAATAAATAAACATGGCCTTAAAATCAAGAAATAAAGTAAGCTCAGAATTTAGCATGTCGTCAATGACCGACATCGTATTTCTATTGCTTATATTCTTTATGGTAACATCTACTTTAATCGCTCCAAATGCATTAAAGTTATTATTACCATCAAGTGATAGTCAAACATCTGCAAATCCGATTGCGTCAGTATCAATAAAAGATAAGCAAGACGGGACATATAGTTATGCAGTTGGAACAACATTTTGCAATCCCGAAGATATTGAAACTTTATTAAAAAAAGAAGTTGCTGGTCAGGACGACCCTTTTGTCTCTTTACATGTTGATAAAAGTGTACCAATGGAAGAAGTTGTAGGCATTATGAACATTGCAAAAAACAACGAATGGAAATTAATTTTAGCAACTACACCTATAAAAGAATAAAATAATTATGTCATTTGTAAAACAGCACATACACGGAATAATTGGAGCAACTATATTTATTATAGTTACAATCCTATTATTATTGTTGATGGGTTTTACTACAAAATTGCCTCTTCCCCCCGAAGAGGGCATATTGATTGATTTTGGAGGCGGTGGTAATGTCAATGCGGGTGCTTCTTCATCTGCAACATCAAACGATCAAAATTCCTCGACTCAAATCTCTTCAAACTCAGGTGTTAACACCCAGACATTCGAAGAATCCGCCTCCATGCAATCAAGTACTGTTCCCAACAACAACAACAACGAATCAAATACCGAAGAAAATCAAAATACTGAGACTTCTACTGGTAATCAAAATACGAGTAAATTGCCTAACTTTATGAATGGAATGAATTTCGGCAATGGAACAGGTACTGGAAATGCTGGCAATGGAACAGGAGGAGGAAATCCTGGAGACGGAACTGGAACCAATGGCTCGGGTTCTGGACCTGGTGGCGTTGGAGGAAGTATTGAAGGACGAGGACTTGTTAAAAAAGTAAATCCTAAAGACCAAGACAATCTCGAAGGACGCGTAGTCCTTAAAATTACTGTTGACGAAAATGGTAATGTTACAAATGTAGCTGTTGTTAGCTCAAATTGCAATCAATGCACTCAACTTGCAAAAGAGGCAGTTAAACAATGGAAGTATGAGAAAAAACCAGGAACAGGTTACCAAACAGGAACTGTCGCTGTTGAATTTAGATTATAGATTCTTTCCAACTTGTTTTTGCCCATTCAGCTTGTTCTTCCTTAGATTGAAATGTCCACGCCAAGACTCTGCTAATTTTATTTCCCTGCCCCATTGGTATAACTTTTATTTCTTTAGCTTTCACACGCTCGAGTTCTTTCTTTAACGGGAAAATACTTTCGTCTCTGGATATTAAGCTTGTAAACCAAAAACACGTATAGCCATATTTGACGCTCTCATGTATCATATTTTTTACAAACTTGCGCTCCCCTCCTACACACCAAAGTTCCTGACTAATACCTCCAAAATTCCGATCTGCATTATTTGCACGTTTACCTTTTAAATTAGACAGTTTTCTTAAATTAGCCTCTTTAGCATCTTCCAAAGAAGCGTGAAACGGGGGATTGCAGATAACAACGTCAATTAGAACATCTTTGGCAATAATTCCATCGAAAATTTTATATTTATCTTCTTGTAATTTAAGATCAACTAAGCCATTAAGGCTGGGATTATTTTCTATTATTTTCGTAGATGATTCAAAAGCTTTTGCGTCAATTTCGCTACAAATAAAACTCCATCCATATTCACCTACCCCAATTATTGGATAGACACAACTAGAACCTACGCCAACATCAAAACACTTAACATTATTCCCCTTAGGCACTTCTCCGCCATTACTTTCAGCGAGCAAATCGGCTACATAGTGCAAATAATCTGCCCTGCCAGGAATTGGTGGAACTAAATAACGTGGCGGAATATCCCAATATTCGACATTATAATAATGCTTTAGCAAAGCGACATTTAGTGCCTTAACTGCAAAATGATTAAAAAAGTCAATAGATTCTTTTCCATATTCAGTTGTAATGATAAACTCTTTTAAAGCTGGATATGTTTGCGACAAAGCATTTAAATCATAACGCTCGCGATGTTTATTTCTCGGATGAAGTTTTGATTTAATCTCAGGCTTATGTTTAATCTTTTTTTGCATAATAATGTTTTTGTATCGAAGTACAAAAGTACAAAATGTTTGATAGCAAATTATTATATTTCTAATTTTTACTTTATTTATATATCAAAAGTCAAACATACAACCAGTTTTCGAACAATAACTAGGTAATCATGAATAAATCGAGCATGGTTTTGTCATGAAATTTGTTTTCGCAAAAGCGAACAAATTTACACGCCAAAACCCCACAAAACAAAAGCATCAAAACATCTTTACGACAAAAATCATCATTTCTCTGCCGTTTGCTGTCGTTTTGTCATATTAATTCAATTGGCACATACTTTGAAAAGCCCAGATGAGTTTAAATTTTAAATTTTTAGAACTATGACAAATAAAAAAGGTAATATTGGTGTTACCACCGAGAACATTTTCCCAATTATTAAGAAATTCCTATATTCTGATCATGAGATATTTCTTAGAGAGCTTGTTTCTAATGCTGTTGATGCAAGTCAAAAACTTAAAACCCTTGCAATATCTGGTGATTTTAAAGGAACAGCCGATAATCTTAAAGTACAGATAATTCTCGATAAAGACAAGAAAACCCTAACTATTCGCGATAATGGTATTGGAATGACTGGCGAAGAAGTTGAGAAGTATATTAACCAAATAGCATTTTCAAGTGCTGGAGACTTTTTAGATAAATACAAAGATGTTGATAACGCAATTATTGGACACTTTGGTTTAGGCTTTTATTCCTCATTTATGGTTTCAAAGAAAGTTGAAATTATAACAAAATCATATATAGAAGATGCTAAAGCAATAAAATGGGAATGTAAAGGTGATCCTGAATATAAAACTAGCGAAGTCGAGAAAGAAGAAAGAGGTACCGATATTATTTTATATATAGACAAAGATTCTGAAGAGTTTTTAGAAAAAAATCGCATACAAGAATTATTAAATAAATATTGTAAATTCCTACCAGTCGAAATCGTTTTTGGTAAAAAAACTACTTGGAAAGACGGCAAAGACGTGGAAACAGACGAAGATAATATTATCAATAATCCCAATCCTGCATGGAAGCAAAAGCCTGCCGACCTAAAAGAAGAAGATTACAACTCATTTTATCGTGAACTATATCCAACAAGCTTCGAGCCTCCGCTTTTCAATATACATTTGAATGTAGATTATCCTTTTAACTTGACAGGAATCTTGTATTTCCCAAAAATTACATCAAATCTTGAAATGAACAGAAATAAAATCCAACTTTATTCAAACCAGGTTTTTATAACAGATTCTGTCGAAGATATCGTACCCGAATTTCTGACATTATTACATGGTGTTTTAGATTCTCCCGATATTCCTCTAAATGTTTCAAGATCATATTTGCAAAGTGACTCTAACGTAAAAAAGATTTCAAGTCATATCAGTAAAAAAGTTGCAGACAGATTATTTGAGATTTTTAAAGATAATCGTGAAGATTTCGAGAAAAAATGGGACGACTTAAAACTTTTTATTGCTTATGGAATGATCTCCGACGAAAAGTTTTACGAGAGAGCCGAAAAATTTTCACTGTTTAAAAACACAGACAATAAATACTTTACTTTCGAAGAATATAAAACAAGCATTGAGGCAGAACAAAAAGATAAAAACAATAGTTTAATTTATCTGTACGCCACAAATAAGGAAGACCAATATTCTTACATAAAAGCTGCAAAAAGCAAAGGATACGATGTTTTATTATTAGACGGACAGCTTGATATGCACTTTGTTAATACATTAGAAAGCAAAATGCAAGATTCAAGATTTATTCGTGTCGATTCTGATACTGTTGATAATCTGATACAAAAAGATGATAAAATTGAATCCGTACTTAGCGAAAAAGCTCAAGAAGGCGTTAAGTGGGCATTTCAAGGTATAATTCCAGAAGATAAATCTTATTGGGTATCTAATGATGCCATGAGACCAGAAGATATGCCTGTCATTATTGCTCGTGATGAATTTATGAGACGAATGAAAGATATGTCTGAATTTAGTGGCGGAACAGGAATGTATGGAGGCTTGCCAGATAATTACAAGGTAATTATTAATACAAATCATCCAATTATCGTTGATCTTAGTGAAAAAATTGAGAAGAAAACCATCACTAAACGAGTACAACTTGACGAAAAATTGGAGGCTATAAATAAGGAAAAATCGGAACTCGAAGAAAAACTCAAAAAATTTGAGAAAGACGAAGACAAACCAGCCGAAGACAAACTTAAACTTGAAGAATTAGACACTAATCTAACGAAAGTTGAAGAAGAAAAAATTGACATTTATAAAGACTTTGGTAAAAAACAGAAAGTTGTAAGTCAATTATTCGATTTAGCTTTACTTTCAAACAATCTTCTAAAAGGGGAATCTCTAAGTGATTTTGTTACAAGAAGCGTAGAAATGCTAAAGAAATAAAGATTAATCATACAATAAAAACAATCGCACTTTCTAATATAGGGAGTGCGATTTTTTGTTGACTTTCAAACAGTGAAACTAATTCGTTTAAAAATATTTTAGTAACAATGATATTATCAATTCTGTGTCCTTTATTATTAAAAAAACCTATCTAATAACAACCAATTTTTCAGAAACAACTTTTTCAAGAAAGTGACAATTAACAAAATAGATACCAGCGTCTAAACCGAGTTTATCAAAACAAAACTGATTATCGCCCAATTGTAGAAATTCGGTTCTCTCTGTAATTACATTACCCGATACATCCAAAATTATCATTTTAAACGAACACAAAAAATCTGATTTGACATAAACACAAAATGATTCTTGCGTTGGGTTTGGATATAAAACCAAATCATTCGCCTTTACATCATCATCAGTATCATCATCATCCATATTAATATCATCATCGTTATCTTGGCAGCCGGGTAAATTAATTTCATATCCAAACACGTCAGTAAAATGTTGTGCCATTTTACAATTTCTTAAATCCAAATAATCATCGATAATGTAGTAATTATCATTCCAACTTTCATACGAAACCGGTTCATTAAACCTATCCACTTGAGCAGATATTTCAGGTTGCATTTTATCACTAATCTCAGACAAAATATCTGAAGTGTTAACATAATTAAACTGATTTTGGGACAAGCCTTTAAATCTTTGCACAAAATTATATGCGAAAATCTCATTACTCATAAGCGAGCGAAATAATAAAGTTGAAGAAGCATTTGTTGGCCATAAGTCATCAGACAAATTTGTAGCATGTTCAAAACTATTATAATCCACATCTACGAAGCACGCATCACCATCCATAGGAACCCACTCCCATTTTCCGTCATCTTTATCTCGCCAACACCTCATATTATTAGCAGGCCAATCAGTATTTGCACTAAAAATTTCCAATAAATAATAATCAATCACACTGCTAATATTTATTTGATTTGCAACATAGTAATAATTAGAATTATCTGATAAATCATTATTTAATAAAAAATCGTACAATTGAAGAAAATTTTCATTGTCACCGCTAACAATACTTCCGCTCCAGCTTTCAATTATATCAGCATTATCAACACCAAAATTATTATTTAAAAAGTCATCATCAACCCTTTCCAGTAAAAAGTATATTCCCCAATATTCCCCATTCAAATAAACACAAACTGGACGCGTATTTAAACTAGTACAATTTAACTGACTAGCAATTTTCAAAAACACATAATCATGAGCACCAAAATCTGACTTAGCCGAACAAAAAGGTCGCAATACAAGATTATCGAATGTCATTAAATCGGATTCTTCAAATATTTTAGCATTAATATGAGCGCTCCCATATTCGCTTCTAGCATAAAACTTCATTCCTTTCTGCGGTATTATTCGAGACATCCCACCATGAGTTCTAAGACCAGTACATTCGTTAAAAACACAATTATTACCGTCATACATTTCAACATTAGATTTTTTCTCCCAGTTTTCACCTTTTTGAAAATAATTACCAGCCCACCCAATATAATTCTCATCAAAAAATATTCCAGGCACAAATATCCCCGTGCTGTCATCAAACAAATCATTGTAATCAGCTGTGATAGAAACAATTGGCAAGTCTAAATGGTCAATTTCCATATCTCTTATAAAATAAGAATTTGTAACTATTCTCGACTGAATAACTCCAATTGAATCAAATGCAGCAGCCCTAATTACAATAGCTTTTGGGAATACTTTTTCTGGAATATATAGCCAAGCTGGTGGAGATATCTGTATCTTGTATATATCGGTTTTTGAACACATTTCTTCATCGAGAAAAAGTGCATCTGAATAAAGTAAAGAATTTTCATTTGGCATATTGCCGTCAATAGTATAGCGTATTTCATTTTCACTAAAGACATTACTTAATTCAATCTCAAAATTATTATCATATATTCCACCCACAATACTAAAAGAAACCTTCTCTATTAAAATCAATTCGTTTTTAGCACCCGGCGTTGCCACATCAAATATCACAGCCTCATCTGAACCATCTGGTAAAAAGCCATACGACTGATTTTGTCTTAAAATAAATGGCTCAATTTGATGAATTATTTGCGAACTGTTGCTTAAAAGTAAGTCTTCACCATAAGCCTTAATAGAAAAATTGGTATGTATCTCATTCTCAGGATAAACAATATCTTTTCCTGAAGCAAATATCACCAAAAAGCTGTCGGGAGCAATCTGAACATCTGGGAAAGACCATTTATGAGGCTTTTCAAGGTTATCAGAAATAAAATATGAGGAGAGATTTATCGTTTCATCTGTAGGATTATATAATTCAATCCAATCGCTGCCATCTCCGTCATAATCTAATAAGAAGTTATAGTTTGACGACATGAACTCATTTATTACAATATTCTGCCCCAATAAACTTATAAATGATAACGTAAAAAGTAATATGAAAATAAAATTCTTCACATAGCAAAAATACATATTATTTGAATAGTACAAAAAGTTTTTGTAAAACTTGTTCTTTAAGTTGTGCTAAGTTGTTCTTCGAGTAACTCGAAGAACAGAACAGGGAGTAGAGTAACTCGAAGAACAGAACAGGGAGTAACTCGAACAACATTGTTTTAGCCCCTTAAATAATCAGACAAGATTATAGTTTAAAAAATATAATTAATTTTGTCTTTATGAAGAAAAGAAAATTTACACAAGAGCAAAAACTGGCGATTTTAAAAGAAGCCTCAGAGA